>JAHHJO010000269.1:0-3698 GCA_018680275.1 Bacteroidia bacterium | reverse complement strand
ATTAAATACAACAGTATCTGAAGTCGGAACAGAAAGGTACCCGCGGATTCTTCCGCCCATCAGGTTATCAAAATTAACAGGGCTCTGAATTTTATATATGGTTTGACTGATATCGGAACGGATTGGGTAATCTTCGTCTGCATATAATTCTCCTATTTCATCGTCCGGAAGATTTCTCCAGCATTCCCATTTTAATTGTCCAGAAGTGCCTACACAGATTTGAGCAGACAAGAAAAATGGAATAATTATAAAAAGTAAACAGAGTTGAAAATTTTTCATATTGGCAACATTCAGGATTTTTAAAACATACCAATTGGCATATAATTAGCAGGAGGATCTTGGGGACAACCTGTAGTCGAATAGAAATTACATAGATTAGGGAGAATGTAATCAAGATCATTCAGCGACACGCCGAACCAAATGGCCAGTTCGGCATAAAATTCATCTACTGAAGTTGTAGGCAATATCCGACCGCGGTCGGATAAGTTTAACGGCCCGTTTAAATTCAGACTTGGGTATGTGCCAAAAACATCTCCACCATTGATGGCACCTCCCATGATCATCTGATTTCCACCCCAGGCATGGTCAGAACCATTTCCATTGGATGTAAGTGTTCTGGCAAAATCGGAGATAGTAAATGTGACAACATCATTGTGCAGTCCTAACTCAACCATGGCATCATTGAATTCCTTCATTGCGTCATTGAGGACTGGCAACATATTGGCCTGGTTCGTCAGTACATCATCATGGTGATCCCAACCTCCAAAGCTTGTAAAAAAGATTTGCCTGCAAGCACCGAGGTGACTGCGTACACTGATGACTTCAGCCATCATTTTTAAATCCTGGGAAAGTGTTGCAGATGAAAAAGTTGTATTCAGGGGTAAAACATTTGCCAAAGCTGTTTTAAATATTTCTGTGCTTTCGATATTTTGTCGTGAAATATCTCCGAATGTTTCCTGGAATATATTTGAATACACATCTTCAACCAGACCACCAATTGCACTGTCTTTAGTCATACTTAGAAATCCGGAATTGCTCCACCAACTGGGAAAACCTGTAATACCGATATTATTGGGAGTGGCATCATTCTGAATGGAGTACTCTACAATATTATTACCGGATTGAAACCGGTTTTTACCATCTAGAGAAATATTCATGGAAATTCCGGGTATTGAATTCATAGAGTGGAGCAGGTCAGCCATCTTCCCTCCAACGCCCACAGCTGATCTGTCTTGTGGTACCGAAGTCTGCCACTGCATTATCTGGTCACTGTGAGAGTATAATCCTAATGGAATCTTTTTTGATCCACTGTAATAATCGCTTGCATCAGCAATAGGTTCTATCAGGGTACCAATATTGGCAATAAATGACAGATCCCCATTATCAAACATGTCACGGACATCCGGCATGCCGGCATGAACACCAAAAGTCTGACCATTATTGTTATAGTTTAAAGGAAGGATTTCAGCCGGATTTGCATTGATATCAAGTGCGAGATCGCCCCTTGTGGTCTGGTATTCACTGTATTGTGAAGTCTCTGTCGGGATCAGAACATTATGCGAGTCTACACCGCCAGAAAGTAATATGCAAACCATAGCTTTGTAGTCAGATGGGTTCCCGATAATATGGGGCCTGGCCGCAGCAGTGTTGATCATTCCCAAATTCAGAACAGAAGAAAGAAAAGTGGTAGATCCAAGAGCCGCGCAACTTGCCTCACCAAGAAATCTTCTTCTTGAAATATTTCTTCTTTTATGCATATTATCTGTTTATTAAATATTCAGGAGATGACATTACAAGATAGATAGCCAGGCGTGTCCTTATTATAAGATCATCAGTGTCTTCCTGGTCAAATTCCTTAATCGCATTTATTATTGTTGTTTCGGCCATAGGACTAAGTCTGCCCTGGGCCAGAATTAAATTCAAACGGTCAACAAGCATATGAAGATGGTTGTCATCTGCCAATAATTCTTCATCAGAAAAATCCAACGAGCCAATTTCGTCTTCATAGCCGCTATCATCTTCTCCGTTGAACAAGTCCCATTCCTCAGCCGGATTGTTTTCTATCACCCATCGATACAATCCATTGATATATCCTGTTATTGTCTGAGTATTTGTGATCTGAAATTCAGGGGCAAACAAATTCAATTGTTCAATCGGACCTATAGGTTGATAATCATATTGAAAGAAATTAAAGACACTTGGAGAAGTATTGGGTTTTTGTTTTACAAATTCCTGGACGTAATACATGGCATTTCGATGGTTGCCACTAAGTGTACTGATATCAAATGCTTTGTTTAATTGCATATACCTGACGAATGGCTCTCTGAGCATTCCGAATGTAATGTCATTTCCTGAACTGCATGCCCGTGCGACAGGATCCAGAAGTATGGCTTTGATAACAGAAGATAGATCACCTCTTACTCCATTTCCATTATCATTGAATATAGTAGCCACTCGATCAATATATTCCGCACTTGGATTCGAAGTTACAAGTCGTTGGATCAGAAAACGGCTGAGGAAAGGTCCTGCATTCTGATGGTTGAACAAATTGTCGAGTGCATCATCTATATCTGCAACCCCATCAACCGGATTTCGATCCGGTACCTGGAAACCGTTAAGAAGATCTTTGGTGCCGGGTTCGTGAAACCCATTGAACATTTGCAGGTCGATCACATAGCTTGTATCATGATATGCATTTTTAGATCCGAAAGAAGGCCTGTCTCCCCAGGATAAGCCAGTAAATATTTTCGAGAATTCTGCAATATCGAGATTGTCATATGTAGGAATTGGATCCCCTAGAGTATCCAGAACCAAGGTTCCGTCGTTGTTGAGTTGGAACAGTCCAATTGTAAATAATTGCATGATCTCCCTGGCATAATTTTCATCAGGAAAAATATTATTGATGGTATCTGATTTGGGATTGTTCATGTAAGTCAAATAAAGACTCATCGCCGGGTGATATGTTATTTCTTCTATTAAATCCCGGTAATTACCAAAAGCATGATCCAATAGAATATCGTAATAGCTTGCAAATGCATAAGGTTCATTATCAAAATTTGAAAACCTTGAAATAACAAGTAGTTCACTTAATGCAAATGCGATTCTTTGCCTGAGCAGATCCGAAGAAGTAACATGATATTGCCACCATGCATAATCCCAGAATCTGATAGATGCTCCAGCATTGGGATCACCAAGAGAATCTTTCTTGTAATCATGATATTCGATAACTTTTGATAAGAGACTATATGGCCTGTTGATAAGCATTTGTTCATCTATCCAATCTTCAATACCGGTATCTGCCACATATTCTATATCCTCAAAATTATATCCCATTGTAGCCTGACTTAAAAAACGGGACGCAGCATTCAGATTAGGTTTGAATCCCGCTTCACTGAGCGTTGTCTCGCTGTTTTGATTTGCCTGGGAATTACTGGCAGTTATGATAATACTATCAGAATTTTCTCCCATCCCGATAATATACTCCGTAGTCTGTGCCTGGCCTTGCAGTTCTGTAGACACTATCAAAAGCAGTAAAATCCGCACTATTATTTTGTAAAAGAACATGAATAGATTATTTCAATTTTTTATGTCTCAACCGGATATCCAAAATTAGTTTTGAATATATTTTTTCTTTTAAGTGTAATCACTTAATTACCAATGATATAAAGTCATGGGAAACTACTATCAATATTCTGGGT
>JAHHJO010000399.1:0-3827 GCA_018680275.1 Bacteroidia bacterium | reverse complement strand
CACCAATTTTTTCTGCTAATACGACTGCATCTTCTGCATATGAGATAGCTTTGTCAGGATCTTCTCCTACATAGGCTTTGCACAATTTGTCAAGAATATCAATACGGGTGGTATCCTCCAAAGGTGTCTCCAGGAGATTGATCAGACTATCAGGTTGATTTCCAAAAAGACTTGTAAAGGATAAGAAACACGATAAAAACAGTGTTAAAAACGGGAACTTCATCAGTAGGGGTTTATAGCATTCAAAAGAAAATTAATAAATTTTGGAATAAATAACGCTATTTCATCAAAATGTTAATTGTAAGGTTTTGTAAAGAATTTGCTCTTTGACTAAGAAATTAATGCATATTTTAGATGTCGAACTGAAATTAACCTTAACTAAAACCTTAAATAATGACCACTTCTCTCAGGATAAGGCTTAGAGACACCTAATTCTCAAAAGAGCTTTTCTATCACTACTTCTCAGATAGTTTAATATTTCACTTCTTCCAATAGTTTGTCAAGAGATTTCTTGATTCTGTAATTATTTAAAGGTGTTAGTTTAAAAAAAATTACGGATCCTTAAAAAACGCGCATAATGAATCATCAAACCAAACTCTTTTTAGCATATGTTCTTATATGCTTATTTACCATTTCTTCTTTTTCTTTTGTTTCCGCTCAATGTACAGACCTGGTCCCTGGAGGCGGTGGTACATTTGATTCCCATAATGGAGTTGAAGGTACGCCCTCAAATGCAGGAGGTGAAGCTGATAATAACTTTACCGGTGTTGTTTCAGGAGGAGACTGGTTACAATTAACATATCCCGCCTTACAAGCAGAAGCAGAAATCTGTGTGACTGTTGGTTTTAGTAATTCCAATGGAAAAGTAGAATTGGAATTGAATGGCGATAAAACCACTTTTGATAACGGGACTGGAGACTCAACATATGCAGGTCAGGCGTTTTGTTTGACTGTAACTGACCCGGGAGTTCAAACCATTATAATAAAAGATAAAGGTTCCGGAGACATCAAAATTGATGGGAGTGTCTATTCTGAATGCATGGATGAATTAAATCTCATAGATTCTCTTGGCGCAGATGATCCATTGAAATATATCATGCTGGCATCCAAGAACCTGGATTTAAAAGATGCTGTAGTTTCATCAGGTGGATTGGGAATCTGGTCTGCTGGTGAAGAAATCAAGATTGATAAGGATTGTGCTGTAAGTACATTTGCCAGGGCAGAAAGTATAGATGACAAAAGTGAGACTGGTGTTTCATTTGCACAGGTATTAAGCCCTTCTCCGGCCCCGGACAATCAGCCACCGGCATATATTGATAACAATCCTTCAGATCTTAAAATTGACAAAAATCAACCAGATACGACAATCATCGATGGTACGGATTACAAGAAACTGACAGTAGATAAAAACAATGTGGTAAGATTTGCAGAGACTGATACAATATACATAGAAGAGCTCGAATTCAAGAATGCCAATGATGGAGAAGAGATTCATGTATTGTTTAGTTACAGAACCGTCGTCATTATTGAAAAGAAGTTGAATATCGGCAAGTTTGTCTATTTCAATGAAAATCAACAAGACGGTGTCCAGGTGTTTGTCATCGATGGCGATGCCAATATTGAAGAGAATAGTTCATTCAGGGGGATGATCGATGCCCGGCAAGGCAAGATCGATGTGAAGGGCAAGAAAAATGAGCCAACCATAATGGTTGGTCAGTTTATAGCCGAGGAAATCAGGTCTGAAAAAGAGGTCGACTGGTCTCTTGATATCGAGACACCAGGAAATATCTTACCATCATATCCGCCGGCCCCATTGGATATCCTTCCTTTGGGTAATATTATTGGTTCTGAATTAACTTCCTTGTTTGTGGCAGACCCGGAACCTGTGGTTGAGAATATTGTGGCTGATAATGTATATACACTTGAAGTGGATACCATTTCAGGCGTAGAAACTGTCACAGTATTTGTTGAAGTAGTTACGATTCCAAAGAAATATGATCTTGTAGTTCAGGCCCTGCAGGGGTTTAATTTCGAAATCTTATCAGAATATGATCATATCATTGCAGGCTTTATTCCTGTCGAATATCTGGATGAATTAAACGCCCTCGGATTTGGTAATGACCCTTGTGTTCAGTTTGCAAGGCCGGTTTTCCGACCCATTCTGGATGCCGGGATAGTAACTTCCCAGGGAGACAAAGCGCAGCGATCAGATTATGTCAGAAATGGTTTCCAGATTGATGGTTCAGGCGTAAAAATTGGTATTATATCAGACAGCTATGATGCACTACGAGGGAATAATGCAGCATTGGATATACAGAACGGAGATTTACCGGCTGCAGGTGTTCAAGTGCTTCAGGATGGCGGAAGATTGCCAAATCCTACAGATGAGGGAAGAGCGATGCTACAGATCGTACATGATGTTGCGCCTGGTGCGGAGCTGGCTTTTAAAACAGGATTTATCAGTGCGGGTGGTTTTGCCAAATCTATCAGTGACCTGGATTCGACGGCCAATTGTAATATTATATGTGATGATATCACATATATCACGGAACCATTTTATGAAGATGGAATCGTAGCTAAAGCAGCTGAAGAAGTAGTAGCAAATGGCGTCACGTATGTTTCTGCAGCAGGGAACTATGGTGAGAATACGTATAGTGCTGATTTTAATGGCGTTCCTATTCCTTTTGGTTATAGGATTAGCGGATTTGCTCATGATTTTAATACCAATCCACATCCTGATAGTGTAGATATTTTACAGGAAGTGAAATTAGAACCTGGAAATTATACTATTTCTCTCCACTGGGAAGATGATTATTATTCTAACCGCCTAAAAAATCCGAAAGGTGCTGATATTGATCTAGATATATACCTGATTGATGATGATAATAACAAGACGATCAGATACAACAGGAACTTCAATAACAAAAATACTGACCCGATTGAAATCGTTGATTTTTCAGTGCAAAATGCGACGACCTATACCAATATAATGATTGTCAGTGAAGACAGCACCGATGTGAATTTCAAGTATATTTTCTTCAGGTATACAGGAAAAAATATAATCCGGGAATACAAAAGTGATCAGTCCACCATTGTAGGTCAAGCCAACTCGCCCAACGTCATAGCCGTAGGTGCTGTATTGTTTAAAAACACACCTGAGTATGGCAAGGAAGTACCGACGCCGGCTTCATTTTCTTCTAGAGGAGGATTTTCAGTAAAAGGACAAAATCGAACGAAACCTGATATTTGTGCTCCTAATGGAGTCAATACCACTGTAGACCTGGGCGGTCGTGGTGAAGAAATTGATGGTGATGAATTTCCGAATTTCTCAGGGACTTCAGCAGCTGCACCGCATGCTGCTGGTTCAATAGCCTTGATCATGGAAGGACGGAAAAAGTTCATGAATAAAGAGACACCACCTGATACAGTAAAAAGAATATTAATAGAAACTGCTTTGGATATGGAAGACCCCGGGCATGACCCTTCTTCAGGATGGGGATTTAATCAACCGGACAAAGCATTATTGGCCATTGCCAATCCAACACCGATATTAGATACCTATGAATTGCCAGGAGGCATAGATTCGACCAATATAGGGGATACGCCTTTTGATATCACAATAAATGGACAATACCTCGTCGATTCAACATGTGTCATGTTTGGAGATCAGGCACTGGCAACCAATGTATTAAGTGATACAGTCGTTACGGCAACCATTCCTACATTCAATCCTCTGGATAGTACAATAGTTTCTTTGTTTAACCCTGCAATTACGAGTTCTGCGCTGGATGGTGGTAATTCCAATGGTTTTGCATTTATTAACCCGG
>JAHHJO010000372.1:0-3137 GCA_018680275.1 Bacteroidia bacterium | reverse complement strand
GTGCATGGGTGACACCCACAGAACAGGATCCCTCCAATGCATCCACATTATACCAGGGTAAATATGAAATTTTTAAAAGTACCAATAATGCGGGAAGCTGGACCCAGATATCAACCTTTGGTCATTCTGGAAATGATTATTGTTCAGAGATTGAAATTGCACCATCCAATAACCAGGTTATTTACGCTTCATGGGGATCTACATTGTACAGGACCACGAATGGCGGCACCTCATGGTCCGATATTTCTCCTGGTGGTTGGATCAATTATATTGATGTGCATCCGACCGACCCCGATAGGGTAGCTGTTACCATTAGTGGCACAAGCGGCCAGGTTATGGAATCAACTGACGGGGGTTCAAACTGGACTGATATAAGTGCAGGCTTGCCAGCTGTCACTATTGAATGCGTGATTTATGAAAATGACGGGAACATGGGAATGTTTGTCGGGGGAAATCCTGGTATTTATCATAAAGATGTCACTACCGGCACATTTAGTAATGTAAGTGTAAATATGCCGATGGTCAGGATTACTGAATTTGATATTAGAAATAATGTATTATATGTCGGTACCTACGGAAGAGGACTATGGAAAGCGACACTCAGTACCGGCCCTTGTCCGCCTGATTATGCAGGACCCAATGCACTCACAGGTATTCAGAATGTCAGTGAAGATTTCGAAACCGACGGCATCATTGAATCCTCGCAAACAATTACAGGGGCCTCAACCATCGTAGACTATGATTCGGGAACTTATGTAGAACTAACCAGTGGTTTTGAAGTGCTGCTGGGAGCTGTTTTTACTGCATTCATTGATGGATGTGGAAACTTGTTCCGGGATGAAACAGATCGTAAAAATTAAAACCCGGATTGTCCTGAATCTGGGAATAATCAGGTAATAACAAGGCGTCTATATAATCGCTGATTTTGTTCCTTTCTTATTGAAATATAGTATCAAGAAAGCAGCGATTATATAAAGAAAAATGGCGTTTAAAGAGACCTCGATACCGAATTGTCCCCCTGATAAAATATTGTTTTCAATAGGAGAAAGAGTCAGGAATTTACCTGGAATACCATTTTCATGATTACCTATCGAAATAAGATCATTGAGGATAATGAAATTCCATAAACCATGAATAATACAGGCATTCCATATAGAGCCGGTGACTTTATATACAGACATGAATAAAACGGATACAAGAATTCCTCCTGCCAGTATTTGAATACCATTCAGGACATTCCCGGCTCCACCCATATGAATTAAAGCGAATATTATAGCTGGAGACAAACCTGCTACCCAAAATGAATATTTCTTATTCAGTGTTTCCAGCATATATCCCCTAAAAACAAGTTCTTCCAGGATGCCAGACGCCAATGCTATAGCCAGCGAGACTAATAATCCTGTAGCGATGACGGGTAAAGGTAAATTCCAGTTTGCATCAACGAGCTGCAAGTAATTCATTGCTATCATAGAACTGATCAGAAGGACAGGGAGTACACTTCCCAGGATGAACCATTTAAGAGGACGCCATCCCTTAAAGGATAGAAGTTTGGTATTTATTTCAGGCATTTTTGCGATATGCCTTGCATATAGATACAGGACATAAATTGTAATAGGTATACGTGCGATTTCAGACAGGAAGAGTATATGTGGTTGTTCATTTTCTAATCCAAAAATGAATCTTGGTATCGCAGCAATGGACCCGGCTATACCGAAACAGAAAAAATATCCCAATAAATGAAGCCACAGTTTCCAGGAAGAAGGATTTTTCATTTCAAGTCATTTTGGACAATCTGTGTTATTATGCACACTGCAAAAAGTTGAAAGTTATTAAACCAATATTTAACACGAAGACAAAGCCCATCTTAATATGACCAAGCTAGATTTACCTATTTAAATAACTATCATTTTCTCCACGATTCTTCCTTCCCTGGTTTGTAGTTGTAACAAATACATCCCTGATTTCAGAACGCCTTTTCGGATTTCAAAAGTCTTTGATTCTGTACCACTCTTCCCACTAAATAAGGTTTTGATATGCTTGCCATCCATAGAGATGAGTGAAAGCTTTACATCCCTTTCTTCATTCAGTTGAAATGTGATTCTGCTGATATCCTGAAGCGGGTTTGGTGAAACGCTCAGTTTGCCTTTCAGGCTTGATTCGATATCATCAACAGATACCAACTGTAGTTCTTGAATATTAACAGTAAATATTCCACGTCCGTGTGTTGCCAGCACAATTTCATCATTGACAATTTTCATTTGCCAGACTGCTACTGAAGAAAGTCCATTATCGGCATATGACCAATTGTCGCCACCATCCAGTGACTCAAATATTCCTATTTCTGTACCTACCCATATTCGTTCTTCATCCCAGGGCATCACAAGCAGACAATAAACTGCGACATCTGGAAAGCCATTATTACTCTCGGTTCCCAGAGGATAGTATCCTGACAAATCATCCCAACTGGTACCCAGGTCATGAGTGACCAATACTTTTGGGGAAGATTTTTGTGAGAAGAGCGCATATGCTGTATTTGGATCACTTGGGTGGGTGGTGAGACCTGATAAATTTCCAAGATTGGTCCCGGCCAGGTGACGAGCCGGTTGGAAACTTAGCCCTGCATCTGTCGAATAACTGATACGGGAATTTCCACTCAACTGGCTGCCAGACCAAACGATATTCGGATCTGCAATGCTTATTGCTGTAGGTGCTCCATAACTAGGATTGAAGTCCCAGTTTGTAGGCATCTTGATGACCTCCCAGGTTTCAGCAAAATCCGGTGATCGTAGTAGCCCTGAATCACTAACCATGAATATAAGATCTGGATTCAATTGTGAAGATGCCAGTCTTGTAAGAAAGGGTCCTCCACTGTCAGGCAATTCTATATTTCTCCATGTGATACCTTCATCATATGATTTGAATAAATTGTTGAATTGCGAGGTTTCCAGGATAAGATTCGGGTTTTCATAATGCCATGCGCATTCGAAACCATCGCCACTTGGCGCTTCCTGCCATGGAGTTTCGCTGTCAGGATCTACCGGAGAAATCCATGTGCCATTGTCCTGTGTGCCACCAATATACCTGTTGGCCCCATTCATTTTATCTACCCCATAAAATTGCGAGGTATTGAATCCATT
>JAHHJO010000430.1:0-3028 GCA_018680275.1 Bacteroidia bacterium | reverse complement strand
CAGTTATTGGAGAAGCTGCATCTATAACAATTGCTTCAGGAACTATTTTTTCAATAGTTTGGCGTATCATATCTATATCTTCAGGATGTGCACTATCAATTTTATTGATGATCACCACATCCGACATTCGCAGATTCACTTCGCCGGGGTAATATTGCATGCCGTGACCGGCCCTGTGCGGATCAGTCACCGTAATATGGAGGTCTGATTTATAAAATGAAAAATCGTTATTGCCACCATCCCAAACGATCACATCACATCCGTCGGGATCATTTTCTGCAGCTCTCAAAATAGCCTCATAATCCACGCCGGCATATATCACATTTCCTCTTACAATATGAGGTTCATATTCTTCCATTTCTTCCACAGTGCATTCATGTTTCTCCAGGTCTTCAAGTGTTGAAAATCTTTGTACTTTTTGTTTTTCAAGATCACCGTAAGGCATCGGATGGCGGATCGCCACAACTTTTAATCCGTGTTCTATCAACAATTCAATTATTCTTCTGGACGTCTGGCTTTTTCCACACCCTGTTCTGGTGGCACAAACACTGATCAATGGCTTTATACTGCTTATTGATGTATCCCTGGTCCCAAGTAAGACAAAATTTGCACCAGCCTTATTTACAACAGAACTCTTATGCATAAGATAATCGTAGGATACGTCAGAATAAGAAAATATGACTTCATCCACCTCTAGATCGATGATCAATTTTTCGAGTTCCTTTTCATCATAAATTGGAATTCCCTCCGGATAAAGTTTGCCCGCAAGTGATGCCGGGTATTTTCTGCCTAGTATATTTGGGATTTGGGTCGCTGTAAAAGCAACAACTTCATATTCTTCATTGTCCCTGTAAACAGTATTGAAATTATGGAAGTCTCTACCAGCTGCTCCCATGATCAAAATCCTTTTTCTGTTCATATTATTTTTATTTGATGATCCAATAACGGGCCTGTTTTTCCCGCTGTAATCCGAGGTAAAAATATGGGCTGAACATGTGAATTGATATGATAAAAATCAATAGGAATACTAAGTATAATCATTCATCGAATAGGAGCCATGGAAAGAATATCAGCAATTTTTTCAGTCAGTTATTCAGAGACGGGAAGAAAGAACCGGGCAAAGTAATTTGAGTTTTCATCATTGACCTCCAATTCCCAGTAAATCAAAGGTTGAGCTTTGTAATTCACTGGTAAAACACCATCTTCAGGTATATAGCATTGGGCAACTGCCCTGCCATTAAGAATCTCTGCATTATATGTTTCGGAATAGATGATTTGACTTTTGATATCCTCCGCATTGTGATCATATTGCTCTGATATATTCCTGATTATTATTTTGGCAGTTTTAATTGAGTCACCAAAATGACTGTTTACAAGCTCCACGTCAATCATTGAGTTTAAAGAAATATTCTTTTCAAATCCTGGAATATAGAGAGTGCTTTTCCCGAAGCTTCTTTGTGTTTTATCAATTGTACTGTCTGTAATTAAATTGAGGTAATACCAGATGAAATAACCAGTTATGACTATAAAGACAATCAAGAATATAAATAGAAGACCAGGAAAATCAATGAAAACAAAATTCCACTCGGTAAGAAATACCCAGAAGAGGAATAAAAAGGTAATTCCCCAGCTGATGATTGCTCTTTTTCTTCTTCTATAATTCCGTTGTGGATCAAAAACAAATGGACTCTCAGGTTTTATTCTAAGCTGTAGCCATGACTTATACATGAAAAAAGAGATCGTAAATGAAGAAATCGCGAATCCAACAACGGGCGAAAAGAATAAATAGAGATTTGGACCACCTATTGTATATTCCTTTAAATAAGTATAAGCGAGTGCAAAAATACCGGCAAGCAAAAAGATTACGAAAAGGATCAGGGAAGCACATCCTCCATTTGAAGATGTTTTCAGAAGATTCATATGATCAGGTCTGTAATCCAAAATTAGATTTTATTTCAAAGATTATGGAATGTAATATTTAAGACAATATAGTCAATCCCATATATCAGAATCCTATGAAAGGTGATCATTCAGCCATTGTTCAATCGCTATTTTAGGCAATGCACCGGATAGCCTTGCGATTTCTTTTCCATGAGAAAACAAAATGGTCGTAGGATTTGATTTAATATCCAGTTCATTTACAATTTGAGGAACCTCAGTGACCGGGAGACTGACAAATTCGAATCTGCCTGAATTTTCTTTTGTCAATTCAACAAGTAATTTCTCCATCCATTGGCAAGGACCACATGAAGGTGCTGAGAATTCTACCAGGATAGGTATATTGTTGCTTCTCTGCATGACTTCTTCATTATAATCAAATTTCATTTACATCCTTTAGTTAAGTAACCACGGTTTAAAATTAAAGGTTTCAAGCTAGTATAACTTCTATAAAGCTTGAATGTTTAATGCAATGGATATACATTGTTTATTAAAACAACAACATGCCCAGGCCAAAATCAAAAACAGAACTCCTGCTCCTGAGCAAAGAAAACTTCAACAAATTGCTCAAGTTCATTGATGTGATATCAAAAGATAAAAAAGCGATTGAATTTCCAAAAGGGATGCTTAATCGCAATATCAGGGATGTATTGGGTCATTTGCATGAATGGCATTTAATGTTCCTGGATTGGTATACTCAAGGTATGGCAGGCGATAGCCCCGAAATGCCTGCAAAAGGTTATAGTTGGAAAGATCTTCCGGCACTGAATAGAAAAATCCAAAAGAAATACGAAAACGAATCAATAGAAAATGTAAAGGCAAGCCTTTACGATTCCTTCAATAATATCTATGAGACTATTGGAAAGCATTCTGACGACGAACTTTTTCAAAAGAAAAGGTATCATTGGACAGGATCAACTTCGCTAGGTGCATACCTGGTTTCGGCAACCTCAAGTCATTATGCATGGGCATTGAAAGTTATCAGGAAAGCAATAAAGGCCAGAAATAAACAATCTAATTGAGGAGAACTTATTTCTAAATCCAATTATGCTAAGGGCAGATAAATATTAGTTTGTAAGTTCCTGAAATC
>JAHHJO010000003.1:0-2535 GCA_018680275.1 Bacteroidia bacterium | reverse complement strand
ACTGGAATGGTTCAGGAATGCATGCTAACTTTTCCAACAACTTGTTGAGAACAGCAGGCGAAAAGAAGATTTATGAAGAGATTTGTGAAAAATTCAGACCAGCAGAAAAGATTGCAGACGCCATAGCTGTTTATGGTGCTGACAATGACAAGCGTTTGACCGGGAAACATGAAACACAAGCAATTGACAAATTCTCATATGGAGTTTCAGATAGGGGAGCTTCTATAAGAATACCGATTGCGACCGTTGAAAATGGTTGGAAAGGTTGGCTGGAAGACAGACGTCCTGCATCAAATGCAGATCCTTATAAAGTTGCCGCTGTTATCATTAAAACTGTGAAAAGCTAAGTATAAAAAAAGGATTTTTAAAAAGCTGCTTTCCGCCAGAAAGCAGCTTTTTTTATTCTACCGTATTATCCATACGACTGATATAAATCATGATTATACCACCAAAAACCATGATCAGACGTACAACAAACCCAAATGTTGCACCTGGTGCATCAATAAATTTTAAAAAAGTAAACCTTATACCTACCAGGCTAAAGATCAAAGCCATAAATCCAAAAAAGAAAATCAGAAAACCTAGTATAGTCAGGATATTGCGTTTATTCATTTTATCTTTCTAAAATCTTGAGTAATAGTCTTGAATTAGTTGTTAAGCAAGTGTAATTTGCAGATGTGAATATAAATCAAATTGTGAAGTTAGTCGAATGCCCACGGGACGCAATGCAGGGACTTCATGATTTTATTCCGACCGATATCAAGGCTGCCTATATCAACCAACTATTGAAAGTTGGTTTTCATACAATTGATTTCGGAAGTTTTGTTTCACCAAAGGCAATTCCTCAAATGAGGGATACAGCCCAGGTGCTTTCCAAACTTGATCTTGAAAATTCCAAATCTAAGTTGCTGGCCATAGTGGCCAACCTTCGGGGAGCCAACGACGCTATTCAACATGATGAAATTTCATACCTGGGTTATCCGTTTTCAATTTCTGAAACATTTCAACAAAGGAACACCAACGCAAGTATTGAAGAATCACTGATCAGGGTATCGGACATTCAGGCCAAATGTCTTAAATACAACAAGAAACTTGTGATTTATGTGTCCATGGGTTTTGGCAATCCTTATGGTGATCCGTGGAATGTTGAAATATGTCAGAAATGGGTAGATCAATTGGCTTCCATGAATATAAAAATCATTGCATTAAGCGACACTATCGGGGTAGCAACACCTCAGAGTATTGCTTATTTATTTGAAAACCTGATACCCCCTTATCCTGATGTAGAATTTGGAGCACATCTCCATACCAGGGCAGATAACTGGATCGAAAAAGTAGAAGCTGCATATAATAATGGTTGCAAAAGATTTGATGGAGCAATAAAAGGATTCGGTGGTTGCCCGATGGCAAAAGATGATCTGACAGGGAATATGCCTACGGAAAACCTGGTCGGCTATATGAAAAACATCGGGATCGATATTGGCATTGATACAGAAGAATTTGATGAAGCTATGAGAATGGCAACCCAGGTATTTCCACTATAATAATTAGCTTTGTTGATTCTAATTAAATCATCGCGATACTGTGCTGTTTCGGAATAAAAGAGCATTCAAAGAAACTTTCCTCGAATATTACACGCCATTGTGTAATTATGCCGCTAATAACCTTAAGAATACAGGACATGCCGAGGATATTATCCAGGAAGTCTTTTTGAATCTCTGGGAAAAAAATGACAGTATTGAACTCACCGGTACATTAGAGCAGTATCTTTTTAAAAGTGTAAAGAATAAAATCCTGGAATTTATAAGGAAACATCAGAATTATGAACGACACAAAGCAAGCTCTATTGAACAACTGCTCGAAACCCAAAATATCGCTGAGGTTTCAGATACCTATATGAAATTAGAGTTATTGAATAACTCGCTACGACATTTGCCACCTAAATGCAAAAATGTATTTGTTTTAAACAAGTTTAAAGGATTAACTTACGCCGAAATTGCAGAGGTTCAGAAAATATCGGTAAAGACCGTCGAAAACCATATGCTAAAAGCTTTACAAATATTAAGATCACATTTGAAACAGTATTGATAACTGGATGGATATCGATAAAATCATATTAAAAGCATTAAGAAGGGAAGCTTCACTTGAAGAATACGAGATGCTCGAAGAATGGAAACATTCTTCAGAACAGAATCTTCGTTATCTTGAAAGCCTTATGGCAAATTCAAAGCAGGAACATATCAACTACAGGAATTTTGATGAGTCATCTGCCTGGAAGGATTTGAATAAGAAGATTGGGTCTACAATTAATTATGTCTATGTCACTCTTGCAGTAATATCGATAGCAATTGTTGCATATTTTGTTTTTTCTGCCGTAAATAAAAAGAATCAATACCCAAGGAATCACATCGCAGAGAATAGCATTGCCATTGTCGATTTGAAAGATGAATCAAAGGTTCACATCAATATAAATTCAAAGCTTGAACAACTTAATGACTTTTCTTCAGAAAGAAGGGTTGCCCTACAGGGTGAAGC
>JAHHJO010000376.1:0-8733 GCA_018680275.1 Bacteroidia bacterium | reverse complement strand
AGATATTCTCATTGTCGGGCTTAATGAAGATGACTCAGTAAGTCGCTTAAAAGGACCGGATCGCCCAATAAATGCTTTTGAAGACCGAGCTATTATGCTTGCGGGCTTGTCTTCTGTCGACCTTGTGGTAGGTTTTTCTCAAGACACTCCCCAGGAGCTGATCGAAAAAGTTTGTCCGGACATTCTTGTAAAAGGAGGAGATTATAAACTTGATGAGATTGTTGGCCGTGAGTTCGTTGAAAGCCAGGGAGGTCAGGTACAGATTATTCCATTCAAAGCAGGTTATTCCACTAGTTCCTTTATCGAAAAAATAAAAAACCTCTGAATATGAATCCAACGGTTAACGACATCCAGTTATTCCTGCATAATATCGCTCCGAATCATTTCCAGGAAAGTTATGATAACAGCGGCCTCTTGGTTGGAAATACCGGAGATGAAGTTAGAGGCATTGTAGTTTGTCTTGATTCTACCGAGGCCGTGATCGATGAAGCTATTTCATTAGGTGCAAATATGGTGGTTGCCCACCACCCTATTATATTTAGCGGTTTGAAACGAATTACAGGAAGGAATTATATTGAAAACATCGTCAGGAAAGCAATCAAGAATGACATAAATATATTTGCCATTCATACCAATCTGGATAATGTATACCAAAACGGTGTAAGCACCCACATTGCCAATAAAATAGGTCTTAAGAATATAGAGATCCTTCAGAAAAAAGAAATCAGCTATGAAGACCTGCCAACAGGATCAGGGGTTATTGGTCAGTTGAATACACCTGTAGATGAAATGGAATTTCTGCAATTCCTGAAATCTACAATGGAGACGGATTGTGTCAGGTATACCAACTTATTGGGAAAAAGTATTCAAAATGTTGCTCTCTGTGGTGGATCAGGAAGATTCCTGCTGGAGGAAGCCATCAGGCAGGAAGCAGATATTTATATTTCTGCTGATTTCAAATACCATGAATTTTTTGATGCCAACGATAAAATCCTGATTGCGGATATAGGCCATTATGAAAGTGAACAATTCACCATACAAATGCTGCATAGGATTTTGACAAATAAATTTAATACCTTTGCGACCCATTACACAAAAGTGAATACTAATCCAGTTAATTATCTTTAATTATGGCTAAGAAAACTAAAACTGTTGAAGAGAGTTTGCGGGAGTTGTTTGACCTGCAGGTCATCGATTCAAAAATTGATCAAATCAAGATACTTAAAGGTGCTCTTCCTATCGAGGTGAGAGACCTGGAAGATGAAATCGCCGGTCTCGACAAGAGGATAGCAAGGCTGAATGACCAGGTTGGTGAGATCGATACACGCATCTCTAATCATAAAAACAACATTAAAACATCCGAGACCTTGATTGAAAGGTATAACAAGCAGTTGGATGATGTAAAAAATAACAGGGAATACGAAGCATTGACAAAAGAGATAGAACTTCAATCTCTTGAAATCCAGTTGTCCGAAAAGAGGATAAAAGAAGCAACGGTTGAAAAAGAGTTGAAGGCCGAAACCTTGAATACAACTTCAGAAAAGCTGAAGCAAAAGAACAAGGACCTGGAGCAAAAGAAAGAAGAACTGGAAGAGATCATTGTCAAGACAGACAAAGAGGAGAAAAAGCTTCAGAACAAATCAACCAAACAGCGTAAATTAATTGAAGAGCGCCTGTTGAAAGCTTACGACAAGATACGTAAAGCATACAGGAATGGACTTGCTGTGGTGACACACAGACGAGGATCTTGTGGCGGTTGTTTCAATAGAATTCCTCCCCAGTTACAGATTGAGATTGGTATGAGAAAGGAAATCCTCGCATGCGAACACTGCGGACGGGTACTTGTAGATCATGAAATTGCTGGTATAGCAGAAGAAGAAACTGCATAAATTCCAGGAATTTATTCGAAATAAATATAAAGCCTTAGTACTTTGCTGCTAGGGCTTTTTTAATGGATTAATATTTCGATGGGAACTTCAAAAAAGTATATACTTTTTTTCATATTTCTGCTTACAGTTATTTTCCTCGATGGCCAAGGCTATTATATAGAATATGATAAAGAAAGTCGTTCCATTTATAATGACATAATCAACCTTAAACTGGATGACGCCAGGAATAAGCTGGCTGAAATGGACAAGGTTAATCATCTCAATCTTTCATACCTCCACCTTGAGAATTACCTGGATTTCTTTGAACTATTTATTTCAGAAGATGAAAGTCGGTTTGATCTGTTAAAGAAAAACAAGAAGACAAGGTTAAAACAACTTGAGAACAAACTCCTTGACAATGACCCTTATAAAAGATTTGTAATTGCAGAAATTCATCTTCAATGGGCTCTCACAAGGTCCAAATTCGGGGAGCTATTTCGCTCCGGACGAGAAATCTATAAAGCCTATCATTTGTTGGATGACAACATGAACAATCATCCGGATTTCATTTACAATAATAAAAGTCTGAGTATCATACATGCCTTGATAGAGACGGTTTCCATTCCCGGGTTTATTAAATCCTTGTTTGGTATTGAAGGAAGTATAAAGCAAGGCCTGAAAGAAATCAAAGCATTGAATACCTATTGCATAAAGTCTTCAGACATATTCCTCCCTGAGTCAGAAGCCATTTACATGTATATCCTATTTTACCAGGGTAATCAAAAAGAGCTTGCTTTGGAATTGATACAGTCATCATTTACTGATTACAATGAAAGTCCACTGGTATGTTTTTTAAAATCAAAATTGTTGCAACGTGCCGGAAAAAATGATGAGGCATTGGTACTCCTGGAAGACAGGCAATCTGGATCTGAGCATGCAGAATTTCTTTACCTGGATTATCTTGAAGGTCTCAGCCGGTTAAGACAACTTGATCCCTCATGCATGAAATATTTTGAATCATTTGTGAAAAAATTCAACGGTCGGCATTTTATAAAGGAAGCATACCAGAAACTGGCGTGGTCAAGCCTTGTCTTTGAAAATGATACTGAAGCCTACAAGAGTTATATGGCATTGGTCAAAATCAAGGGATCCAGGCTTACAGATGATGACAAACAGGCATACAGGGAAAGTTTGAATAACTATATACCAAACCCTATACTTCTAAAATCCAGATTGCTATATGATGGCGGATACTATACCCGTACCCTACAACTTCTTGATGAGAACAAGAACTTGTTAAATGATGCAGAATTGAAGTCAGAATATCAATATCGATTGGCAAGAGTTAACCAGGCATTGGAAAATTATACAGATGCAATTGCGCAGTACGAAGATTTATTAAGTACTGGAAAAGTTGAAAGTTACTTCAATTGTAATGCCGCTTTACAATTGGGCTTGATCTATGAAGAGTTGGGTGAACTACAAAAGTCAGAAAAGTATTTCAAAACTTGCTTGCGACTAAATCCCAAGGTGTATCGTCAAAGTCTACATCAAAAAGCAAGGTCAGGATTAAACAGGATAGTCTTAAAATAGTAAAGTCTCCGAACTTTTCCGGAGACTTTTACATTAACACCCTTAATATTGAGAATTTATTTTTATTCGACTTTGATACTTCAAATGTATATGAGATGTGTCCTACAAACAAAAAATCCGGTCTATATCAAGCCATTTGACAGATGGTTTACATAGCATATAAAAATCTGCATTTCGAATAGTGGTATAAACATTTACATTTAATGATATGTGTAAATAATTATTTATCAATGATTTGAATAAATACTTTTAACCACGTGATACAAAAAAAAGGCAGTTGATCTCTCAACTGCCTTTTCTCATATAAATCATTCAATCCTATTTCTGTATCATGAGTCGTTTGACAATCATCTCATCACCTATCTGAATCCTCAGGATATACAAGCCATTAATATATTCAAATCCGGATACATCAATTTCATTGTATGATCCATCAGTCCTGATGGTATGTGTTGAAATCTTTTTACCCGACAAACTGAACATATCCATCGTACCATTTTCTTCAAATCCATATACTTCAATTCTGAACCTGTTTCCTGCCGGGTTTGGATAGATCATCACATCCTTGTCGGAAAGACTGAATGGTCCGGATATTTCCGGAATGACAATGTCATTTTCTTCCATATCAGGTTGAATACGAGCCACACTGCAACCTGTAGGTACAACTGGTGTGAGATTCGTCGTGCAAACAGTTGTTGCTGTGACAAAGTCTTCAGAATACCATTCGATCTCTGTTGGCATGTTATCTATAATATAACTGCTATCTGGGATAAAGGTAACTTGTGAACCTAAAGTTTTAGGATACTCCCATTGTCCTTCGATAACAACACTTTCATCTCTGATAGCACCATTATAAAAGAATAAAGTATCGATAGGATTTACATTACTGAGCGAAGGAAATGAATCCAGGTGATCGTCAAAATCAAACTGACTCTCCAGACCTGGTTCCGTACCGGTGAGTTCTCCATTAGTGTAACAGTCAATCTCTAAGGCACTTAATGCTCTACTCCATATCCTGATCTCATCGATCTTTCCGTCGAAAGCTTCTCCAAATCCCCACTGTTGGGCCACGATAAATCCATTATTAGGTAATGAACCAGGCTGACCTATCAGTCCACCTCTTGTAGATGCCAGAAGACCATCAAGATACAAGTATGTATTATTATTGCCTTCATCCCTGACAACAGTATAATTATGCCACTCACCATCTTGTGGGAAAGAAACACCTGTTTCGGTCCAACCATCTCCTATCCTTATACCATATGGTGTAGTTGTTCCAGGTCCACCAGCAGCTGGAGCATGCCCGATATAAAACTGCCTGCCCTGTGAAACCAGTTCCCTGTATGAATTTTGAGCAACATCTTGTTTTGCCCAAAGAGATATGGTATATGATCCATCAGGAATCAAATAATCAGTGGTATGCAAATAATCATTGACTCCATCAAATCGTGCTGCTTGTCCTTCCGGACCATAATTGGAAGCAACAGGCACTGTGGCTTCTACCTGGTCATTACAAGTCACACCGTCAACTCGAATTTCCAGAACATGACAAAAACTAGTGCAACCAGGACTATTAGCGTAACCTGGAGGATCTCCGGGAACTGCATTTCTGTAACTCCAAAAAGATTGAACATTTTCAAGCATTCTGAATGTATATGTACCTGGACTCAATGTACCTACCGCAGAAAAGTCAATCGGCGATTCTGCTACATAGGCAGCTACAGGTACCGCTAACAATAAGCTGTCTATAAGATTAGGGTTCGTACCAGTAAATAATTGTCCTGTTATTGATGGTGTGGCACCATTAAATCTTATCGCTGGGGTAATCGTTTGAATATCAAAAGACTCTGTGACATAAAAAGATTGATATTCATTAGTATTCTGATAACTACCTGCACCAGGACCAAGATCAATCGTCACTGCCCCATCAACTGTCAACGCACTTGTACAATTTATAAAACTGCCCGTTGTTCCGGGATCCGAAACAGTCACAGTAAATGTGCAGCTATCTATGTTTCCATAACCATCTTCAAAAGTAAATTTATTGCTTGTGACACCGACAGGGAAATAAGAACCATCAGCAAGCCCTTCAACCTGTGTTTCAGTAACAGAAGTACAATTATCTGAACTTGTCAAAGAAGAAAATGATACATAATGTCCACACTCAGTCCCTAAAGGTGCCGTAGTTATATTTGGACAACTAAATGTCGGTGCTTCCTGGTCCTCTACTGTTACATTAAATGAACATTCGGCTGTATTGCCGGAATCATCTGTAGCTCTCCATGTTACTGTCGGATTCACACCTTCATCGAATATTTCCCCACTTAGATAACCATCGACTCGGACAAAACTGGCTACATTACAATTGTCTGTGGCAGAAGTTGTATAGTTGACTATAGCATCACAGAATCCTGCGTCCGTAGAAACTGTAAAGTCGGCAGGGCAATTGGCTACTGGAGCGATATTATCTTCTACATTTACATTGGCATTACACTCTGCACTATTCCCCGCATCATCGAATACAGACATAATAACATTATTAATCCCAATATCTGAACAATCAAAGGATGTCTGATCAAGAGTCAGAATTACACTGCCGCAGTCATCAAAGGATCCGTCATCAATATCACTTGCCAATACTTCAAGATCACCAGACCCGTCCACTGATAAATTGACCAGGTCAACACATTGTGCAATCGGATCTGTAATGTCTTGTTCTGATACTGTCACTGAGCATGTGGTTGTACATCCATTAATATCTGTTACTGTAGCTGTATATGCTCCAACAGCTAATCCTGTAATGGTCGGTGTGGTCGAGATCGGTGATGTACTCCATGCATAACTGTATGGTGCAATTCCGCCGCTTGCATTCACAGTGGCAGTACCATTATCTAACCCACAATCAGTATCTGTTGATATAGCCGAGCATGCCGGAGATGTACTTCCATTTATTGTAACTGAACATGTTGTTGTACATGCATTAGAATCTGTTACTGTTACGGTATACGTACCCGCTGTCAAATTCGACTGTAATGATCCAGTCGGTCCATGACTCCATGCATAAGTGTATAAACCACTTCCTCCACTTCCATTCGCTTGTGCTGCTCCATCAATATTGCCACAGGTCTCATCGGATAACTTGACTATCGCACATGTCGGCCCTCCTACAGCGTTCACCGTCACTGACGATGTTGACAGACAGCCATTGTTATCTGTCACCACTGTATAAGTACCCGCTGATAAGCCACTTATCGTTTGGGTCGTTCCTCCATTACTCCACATATAACTTGATGCAGCCGGCACTACCGTAGCAGCACCGTTTGATTGTCCGCATACTTCCGGCGAGACTTCTGATGCTGTAAAAGTAAGGCTGTTCTGTACTGTAACCACAGAAGCACAATGTCCTTTATTTCCGGAATCATCAGTTACTGTAAGAATTGTTGAATTCTCAGGACCAAATAATTTAATACTTCTGATCTCTATATAATCGCTATTACCCAGGCTACCATCATTGATGGCATGAAACTTAACATATTGTGCCGGTAAAGCTGTAAATGAAACTTTAAGCGGATCAGAAATAACTGTAGGATTGATGATTGTTCCCGGGCCTACACTTGTATATGGGAACAATTGAACCCATCCCGGATCATCGTCTGCGGGTGGTGTTCCTAAGGCATTCGGGTGATACCATCCTTCTATTTCTGTGGTTTTACCATCCGAAAAGTTCATCTGGAAAACTGATACGTCACTAATCACTTCAAGGGATCCAATATCAATTACAATTGATCCATAAGATGTGCCAGGCGTACCATTTGTCCAGGTTGCGCCTGAATTATGGTCATCCTTATAACTATAATCCGGATCATCCAGAAATCCCGGACCATCACACAGCGTCCCTCTTGGGAACCAGGCTTCTGAACAAGTTGATCCCAATCCAGGTCCAGTACTATAATTCAAAGCTCCAGCGTATCCTGTGACTGATACAACATCTGCGACACCGCCGGTAAATGTTCCGTTCGTAAGGTTTACAGGTGTCTTGCCAATATCAGAACAATCAAATGTAGTATTACTCAGAACTTCACTTTGGATACCACAATTATCACTTGTGGTATTTTTCACAGAGGATACAGAGATGCTGGTTGGTGCATCTACAGGAACTACAACATCATAACATTGTGCTATAGGAAGTTCATTATCCTCTACAGTAATGTCAAATGAACAATTCACCGAATTATATCCCCTGTCCTGTATCTGGTATTCAACAGTATAAGTACCAACATCGAAAGTCTCTCCTGATTCAAAACCTGACATTAATACTGTCTCCGAAGGAGTATTACAATTATCAACACCAAATGGCGTGATATAATTGACATCAGTATTACACGTGCCCTGATCAGCATTCACCGTAATATCAGGCGTACATGTCGATCCAAAGACTTCCATAAGGAAGGTTAAACCGTTTACACTATAGGAGCTACCTGGATCTCCTGCAGCAACTGCATCAGCCAACCAGGTCATATCCGGGCCAGCGCAACATGGCACAACGAGTTCAAATGCATAGAATCCCGGATCTAAAAGAACGGCTTCAGCCGAGAAGTCTATTTTAGCTCCTGGGGCAGTACCGTCAAATTCACCAAGATTCAAAGTGTGCAACACAGATGAACCTGGTATATAAGGTTCTCCATCCCATATATATGCCGTCATATCTACAGCCCCATTGACGTAAGCCGGTGCCTCGATCCTGTCAAGGATAAATGCTTCGGTGACTTCAAAAAATTGCCACTCCCCCCATGAGTTTCGCATACAACAAGCTGAAAGATCGGTCACTTCGATATTATAATCTGCAAGGACAGGAACCTGGTCATCTTCTATTGTTACATTCGTAACACATGTATCTGTATTGCCATTGGAATCTGTCACTGTAAGTGTCACTCCTATGGAAGAATCATATTGTATAGGGGCACCTGGATTAAACCAGTCAGAGGATGGATTCATATTCGTCAGATTCCCATCATGTCCAGATGGAGATGAATCTGCCACCGTCGTTGATCCGGAACCGTCATTGAAATTCCAGTATCCTATCAAATTTGCTTCGCTGCCAGTCAGAGACGACGTATAATTATTTAGTATTTCAGTATCGGATCTGGCATCGTTCCAGAAACGGACCTCATCCATTTTACCCAAAAATGGTTCACCACCCTGAGCATCATGAGCACCGAAAGCCAATGGAAATGCCCCATAAGCAATTGGTGCAGTTTGCGTCCTTGTAACA
>JAHHJO010000380.1:0-3684 GCA_018680275.1 Bacteroidia bacterium | reverse complement strand
ATATGGGAGTTTATTTGGCAGAATATATGCATAATATTCGCTAGACGAAGCACCAAAAATAATGGTTCGAAGTCGAGCTTTTTTTTTCAGTATACCTAATGGAAATAATAATAATCTCGCTTCGGCGGACGGAGTCCGCAAAGTGATTTAATAGATTAGTAGGAAAGAATATGAGAGTTTCTTTGGCAGAATAGATGCATAATATTCGCTCGACGAAGCATCATAATACATGGTTCGAAGTCGAGCTTTTTTTTCAGTATACCAAATGGAAATAATGATAATCTCGCTTCGGCGGACGGAGTCCGCAATGGGATTTTAATAGATTAGAAGGAAAAGATAGAGGAATTTCATTGGGAGAATAGATGCATAATGTTCGCTCGACGAAGCACCAAAATAGATGGTGCGAAGTCGAGCTTTTTTTTTCAGGATACCTAATAGAATAAATAATTATGTCGCTTCGGCGGACGGAGTCCGCAAAGGGTTTTAATATGATAAAGGGTAATGATAGAGGAATTTCTTTGGCAGAATAGATGCAAAATATTCGCTCGACGAAGCACCATAATTGATGGTACGAAGTCGAGCTTTTTTTTTAGTATACCTAATGGAAATAATAATAATCTCGCTTCGGCGGACGGAGTCCGCAAAGTGATTTAATAGATTAGTAGGAAAGAATATGAGAGTTTCATTGGGAGAATAGATGCATAATATTCGCTCGACGAAGCATCAAAATAGATGGTGCGAAGTCGAGCTTTTTTTTCAATATACCTAATGGGATTGATAATAATCTCGCTTCGGCGGACGGCGTCTGCAAAGGGATTTAATAGGATAAAGGACAGTAAATACGAAGAATACGAAATTCAATAAACCTTTCCAGTGATACTATACTGTTAAAATGGCAAGTACTTTTTCAATTCTTAAACTCCTAAACTCCTAAACTCATAAACTACCACCAAATGTGGCACCCTAACGCTCTATCTTATCCTTGATCAGTGGTAAGGTAGGTTCATAGTCTTCGCCTATATCCCTTGCACGTGCTTTGGCAAGAATTATAGCATTTTCTGCTTTGGAATCTTCACCCATTTTATAATAAAGGAGCGACAGCGCATCATATTTCCAGAAAGAACTATCCTTGTCAAGTGTTGATCTGATAGAACTAATCAGCTCCTCGTAATCAGGAGTTCGCCGGTTTTTTGAGATCAACAGGCGGATTACAGAGGCAAAGAAGACATTCTCATCAGAAGTTTCGGGATAGTTTTTGAGCAGGTTTACAGAATACTTAACAGATGGGCCTCGTCCCCATAAAAGATATTTAATCATTACAAAAGATTCCATCTTGTCAATATCATCCATTTTATGTCTCTTGAACCAACGCTTTACAGGCCTGAAGTTAAATACCGGTCTGCCTCTTGCATCTTTCTTCAATGAATTGATAAACACATGAAAAGCAATATTCTCCTTGATACTCAGCTCGTCAAATCTTTCGTAAAACACCTTATGATGTCTTGAAATATATTTCAGGTATTTTTTATCAAGGTTGAAATAGTCTTTAATCAGGATCATATGTACAGAATCATCCCAATTACGGTTTTTATCCAGGTATTTCTTAATCAGGTTTTTGGCAGAAAAATCATCCCTGTAAAATTCAATAGAATCTATCGAACTAAGAATGTTGCTGGAATTGAGTGTATTGGCCAGTGAATCCAGATCTTGTCTCAGGTACCTGTTTTGAGACTTTATCTTATCCAGGTTGAACAAAAGGCCCCTGACATCTTTATAACCAACAAATCTCAGGAAAGCATTTCCATATTTATCGATCAATAGAATTGTCGGGAATACCAATACCTTGTAATTTTCACTGAATTTCCTGTTACGGGTAATATCTATCGACAGGTTTATGAAATTCTCATTAAGTTCTCTGATCATGACCGAATCCCGAAAAGTCGACTCTTCCATCTCCTGGCAGGGATTTGACCAATCTGTATGGACATAAGCGAAAATATGCTTATCCTGCTTGACAGCCATCCTTAAAGCCTTTGTCAGTGAATACTGGAAGTTGATTTTATCCTTTTGGGCTGAAATATCAGTGATTGGGATAAACAGTATTGAGATGATTATGAATTTAACGATGGATAACTGCAACGTAATTGTACGGTATTTTGATCCTAACATAAGAATAAATGGAAGATTCTCAAAGTGGGTAAATGTTGATATCTTTACCAGACATCAATGAATGATACTTTGAAAGCTGATAATAATACAATTTCAGAACGTCTGAGAAACGCTGAACGTGAAGTTAAAGCCATCGATCCTGTTAGTCAATTAATCGGTAACGATGATATTGAAATGGCATATTCCATCCAGGATATGAATACTGAATATCGGATAAACCAGGGAGCAAGGATAGTCGGAAAGAAAATAGGACTGACCTCGACTGCTGTCCAGGAACAACTTGGTGTTGATCAGCCTGATTTCGGAATTTTGTTTGATGATATGTTAATCACAAATAATGGATCTATAGAGCGTCATCGAATGCTTCGTCCCAAAGCAGAAGGCGAAATAGCTTTTATGTTAAAAAAAGATCTCACAAAGAATAAGCATGATTGGTCTGACATCCTTGAGGCGACTGATTATATCACTGCAGCGATTGAGATTGTAGACAGCCGTATCAGGGATTGGAAAATTAAAATCACTGATACTATTGCAGATAATGCCTCAGCTGCTTATTATGTTATTTCCGAAATGAAAAGATCGGTTCAAGGATTCGATCTGGAAAATTGTGAAATGACCTTAACACTAAATGGGGAGACAGCATCTACAGGTAAAGGGTCTGGATGCATGGATAATCCCCTGAATGCGATGGTTTGGCTTGCAGACAAAATGGTAGAATTGAAGAAACCCCTGAGGGCAGGGGAAATCATCCTGTCCGGAGCATTGGGGAAATTTGTAGATATTGAGTCAGGTGATATTGTAAGGCTTGATATCGAGGGTTTGGATCCTGTCGAAATCAGCATTTTATAATCTTGTAATTTCTTTTATGTCAGAAAAAAAGACAGCGGTTGCCATTATTGGTTCCGGGAATATCGGAACTGATTTAATGATTAAAATACTTCGGCTATCCAATAAAATGGACATGTCAGTGATGGTTGGTATAGACCCTGAATCAGATGGACTTGGAAGAGCACGCCGGATGGGCGTAAAAACGACCCATGAGGGTATCGATGGATTGATTCAGATGGAGGAATGGAAGAACATCAAGCTTGTCTTTGATGCGACGTCTGCTAAAGCACATCATTATAATTGGAATATCATAAAGGAATACCCTGATAAACGCATAATCGATCTGACACCTGCAGCGATTGGACCATTCCTTGTGCCACCGGTGAATTTTCAATCAAATATGGATCATCGGAATTTAAATATGGTTACTTGTGGCGGTCAAGCCACTATTCCGATGGTTGCAGCTGTAAGCAGAGTTGCCAAGGTACATTATGGTGAAATAGTTGCTTCAATTTCAAGTAAATCTGCTGGTCCGGGGACCAGGGCCAATATTGATGAATTTACCGAGACCACAGCACAAGCCATCGAAAAAGTTGGAGGTGCAGACCGCGGGAAAGCGATCATCATCCTGAATCCTGCAGAACCACCTCTTGTAATGAGGGACACAGTCTTTACATTGAGTGAAGA
>JAHHJO010000268.1:0-2378 GCA_018680275.1 Bacteroidia bacterium | reverse complement strand
AAGTGATAAGCAGGCTTTTCAAAAGATCAGGGAAACTGTCATTGTCGGATTTTGTATTTCAGAAATTGGAGCAAACCAGTTTTTGAATTATGACCCGATACCGGGCGCTCCATATCAAGGTTGCGTGGACTTCAATAATGTCGGTAAGACCTGGGCATTAGCAGATGATAACATCAAGAATATATTCATTCATTAACTACAAACACAAAACACTATGGAAAATGGTATTAACTGGTTACCGATGATCGTAGCGGCATTCATACCGCTTGTTCTTGGGGCAATTTATTATGGACCTCTTTTTGGTAAACCATGGATGGCCTCGCTTGGATATACAGAAGAGGACCTGCAAGGCGCAAACATGCCTTTAATTTACGGGGTTGCACTTGTACTTGCATTTTTACTTGCTATGGGAATCAATTTTAATATTGAATTATCTCACAAAGAATGTAGTGATGCTGGAGATG
Organism: Bacteroidia bacterium; assembly: GCA_018680275.1. Taxonomy (GTDB): domain Bacteria; phylum Bacteroidota; class Bacteroidia; order Chitinophagales; family Saprospiraceae; genus RFSX01. The sequence continues at coordinate 1,914 of JAHHJO010000268.1, read as the reverse complement.
TTATTTATGGCAGCTTCCACACATTCAAGCATGGAGCATTACATGGATTTTTCACATGCCTGTTTTTGGCGATACCAGTATTGGTAACCAACAGTTTATTCCAAAGGAATAGCTGGAAAAACATTCTTATTAACGCCGGATATTGGTTTATCGCCTTTTCATTGATGGGAGGATTGGTTGATGCCTGGAATTAGTAAAAAAGAATTGAAATAAAAAACTAGTGAGATGGATTACCTTGTCCATCTCCCTTTTTATTTATGTTAATTGGAACCTCCTCCACCATTATTGCACCCATCTATGAAAGCCTCAAAGACAGAACCTGCTTTCACCTCAAATGAAGGATTTAAGATTATTTCAGAAGCGGCATCATAATCGACAGTAGCGGCACTTTCGATAATTTGATCAGATATTATCGAACCAGATGTTTCGTAATCGGCTGTTCCATTCACTGTGCCACCCAGAATCCACATAGACGGACATGTTGTATCATCATTTATTATAGTAGCTGTCCCGGATCCATCCAGAATTGATACACCTGAAGGGACATTGCTGAGTTCAATTGTAAAACTTTCGTCAACTTCATCAATAATATCTCCGTTTATAATTATGTCTATGGTCGTTGTTAATTCTCCGGCAATTATAGTGACAGGAACAGAATCTAATCCAACATAATCATTATCAGAGACAGAAGCAGATCCGTCCATAGTACTCACGTTGAAGGTCAGGGCATTATTAAGTGTTGTATTGATACTGGCGGTAAAAGTGAATATAGTTGTACCAGAATTTCCTTCATTTCCTATTACATCATTGATAGACAGTTCGGGCAATAAACAAATATCATTTGGATTTCCGGGAGTACCCAGATCTCCTAATCCAAATGGAGAAATGCTGGCGCACCAATGAGATCCGGTATCATTGTCTAAACTGTTCAGTTTTGTTGGGTCCAGGCACATGCTTGCACCATTTGGATCCGGAAAATCAGGTCCACCATCATATTCTACCCTGTCAATTTCAATCGGTATTCCATTTGGGTCACAGATCAGGATAATCTCATCATCACTATTTCCCAATGTGATTCCTGAATACTCATAGTCAATGATTACACCACCATTGGTTGTCATATCACCATTCTTTCCAAGGACTAAATATGATCCAGCTTGAATATTCAAAGGTGCATTATTGCTTATAATATGGCTGTTACTACCGGCATCACTGATTTCCCAACCCTCAATATCAATCACTGAACCGCTTGTATTATACAGTTCAAACCATTCTCCATTCGAGTCATTGACGGCATTCGGGTTTTGCATAATTTCTGATATAATAATATCACCCATCGCAGGACATTGTCCGAAACCGATTTTGGTCAGGAGCATGATCAACAAAATTGTAAGATATGATGGAGTTTTAATTTTTCGCATGATCTGATATGTCAATAGTTTTGGTTATTAATTCTGATTAGTTTTTATGAAAAGAATCAATCCTTCTTTCAACTTTTCTATCTCTTTCTCATGCTGATCTATTTGGGATGCCTGTTCATTGACAGCACCAATTAAAATACTTATGAGGGCATTGTAATTGAGAGATTTATACCTACCACCGTCCTTGTAATTTGTTGATGTAACAATAGAAGGAATAATTTTTTCTACTTCCTGTGCCAGTAATCCATATTGAATCGATTCTGAGAGATTAAGCTTGATATATTTTTCATTATCGAATCTGTAAGTCACGGGATTAAGTTTTGATAGGAGAGATTGAGCATTTATGATCGATTGCATGTCTATTTTGAGTCTTTCATCTGACAAGCCAAATATTTGACCTGACACAGCCAAATATTTGACCTGACACAGCCAAATCACCATTGAAGTTCAGGATATCTGTTATGCTCACCGTGGTATTCCCTGGTACTGTCCC
>JAHHJO010000490.1:0-4476 GCA_018680275.1 Bacteroidia bacterium | reverse complement strand
GAGTTCCCCATCTCCATCACATTGGGTAAAATAACAGTATTCTACAAGGCATCGACTTATACGATCCGCCTGTGTACTTAGGCCGATCCTGATCGGTTCAATGCCCATGTCATTGCCTGTACCTTCAAAGTTTTTAAATGAACAATACTGTATTTTATGATATCCCGGATTTGTATCATCTACCAGGATAGACAGGATATTCTGATCGTCCAGGTTTAACCTGTTTTCAAAATTACAGTAGGTAATTTCAACATACCGGCTTTCTTCCCTGACTCTCAAATACTTGTAAGACCTGTAAGACCTGATATTAATCTGAGTAAATACATTATAACTTCCCCTGGTATTGATAACATCTTTAGTTCCGATATCGCCATCCAAAAACTGGAAACCTCTGAGTGTAATATAATCCCCGGTTATATCCACTCTTGAGGCCCCTGTAAAAACAGTAGTTCCCAAATTCTCGGCTGTAATAAACAAGTGATCTTTATCAATATCCATGAAGATATCTGAATAGGTTCCAGATCTCCAGATGATCGTATCATTCATCGATGAATTATCATGTGCATTATCAAACTCTTGTTGTGAACTGACATAAATGACATCCGCATATAGCTGTGTTGAAAATGCCAGACACAATAAGATACCCGCAATTTTTCCTGGTAAGTTGTTCATTGAATATTATATTAAAATGGTTTAATGATCAATTTTTAATTCTAACAATTATTCAAGACTTTGAAAATTTTAATTCAGGAGTCATATTCCTTTATCTGTTCCAATATATGTGAGGATTTTATTATCGGATCCCATTCATTCCCGGAATAGAAAAATTTATAAACTTTTGAATTACTATTTTGAACATTCAGTCTTTGATAAAGCCAATATGCAATATATGAAAGTAAGAGGAAGATTAGTAGATTGACACCTCCATATAAAAAAGGAGAAGATTTCAAGACGTCAAGACTTATCCAGCATATTGACCAAAGAGGAAGTTGCAAAACAGCGAGGCGGGTAAGATTAAAACTCGAAACTTTAAGTTCTGCAATTTGTTTCTGGACTTTTGATATTTCATCGGTTCCCTGTATTTGATTAATCAGGTAAATATGATACAAATACCCGATTATCAACGCAGTCATGATCAAAGCAATCAGACCAAAACCAAATACTACAAAAGGAGCACCAGCCTGTTTGCCTATAAAAACAAAAAAACAGAGAAGCAAGGTATATGGTATAGCAATGAGAAGTGCAAAAAGCTTGGGACTTCTTAAGGATCCTATAGTATCTCTTAGTTGTCCTTTCGTAATTTCCCTGACTAATTTCTTATTCAGTTTTAGAGTCTCCTCCAATTTCTGATTCTGACTTTCCCATAGAGCAAATAATTTCTGATCGTTCATTTTTATAATTTTTGTATGCTTTTAAATTTGTCATGCAGTATTTTTTTTATACATTTTGGTTCCTGCATTGGTCTGACTTATTCCAACTATTTCCGCGATTTCTTTTTGACTTATTCCATCGAGATACAATAAGATAAGGGCCTTTTCGATCTCTCTTAATTCCAGGATGAATTCCTGGAGTTTTGCAATATTCGGATCTTCACATAATTCCTTTTCTGCTTCTTTTGAAGATACAATTGTACTGGAAAGTGGAGAGGTTTTCGCTTTGCGCAATTTATTCTTTCTATAGAATGAAATGGCCGTATTTAAGGATATTCTATATATCCAGGTTGAGATCTTAAATTTTGGATCGTAGCTATCATAACTACTCCAAAGTTGAATAATGATTTCTTGAATGACATCTTTTCTGTCTTCCGAATCAGCACAATAGGAATTGGAAATTTTATAGATTATACCTTTGTGCTTATCAACTAATTCAAGAAATATTTTCTCTTTATTTTTCAAACCGGAATCTCTTTATTCTATTATTCGTTCCTGCTTTGTATTTGTCACACTTTTCATGATTTTTTTCCAGAAATATTGTATTTATGAGGAAGAATAAATTGGATGGTATTCATTTATCAGGCAGGATAACTTAAAAGTAAGGTCCATTTATCTGCACTAATCTGTCATTTATAAACCTGCGAAATATTTAATCATTCTTAACGAAATAGCCTTCATTTGAAACGGCATCTTCACTTATAAAGATACTTCCTTCTTTAAACCAAACTTCAGCGTAATTCCCGCTAGCATATTGTTTTTGTATATCACCGCCATAGGTTTCAGCACCAGAACACCAGTTCATATTTACTTCCGGTGATTTTCCATTCGTCTGGTTGTAAGAACCAAGTTTAAAAAACAGGCCTTCACCTGCATAAGCATTATCCCGTTCCACCCCATCCTGACCAATAGGAACAAATAATTCCTGGGTCTGAGCCGGAATATCAGCCATGGTTGTGTACATTGAATTGACCAGGTTTTTTGTAAATGATCTGGTTTCATGTCCTTCGCTTGAAAACTCGAGGTACATGATACCATCTTCAATCTTGATTTCATAACTGAATTCTTCACCTAATTCAATACCATCCTCAGGTTCTTCAGGGTAAGTATTTTGGTCCTCACCTACCACAGAAAAGTCATGCCCCCAGACAGCCGTCGAGTAATCCCATCTGCCTGAATTGTCCTCACCGGCCGTGTTGATTTCATAATGCCAAAAAACCGAACCTTTGGAATGCCCGGGAAATTTCTTGTAAAATATCTTTAGCGGTTCGTTCTCATGTCCGTCAGCACTATGAATCTGACCAACTACTACAGAATAGGACGCTGCGACACGCGCATCACCCGTCGCAGAGACATTCATTACTTTAAGAGTGGCGGTCAACCTGGCATCAGTCTGAGCAGACCATTTTTTTAATTGTGCCAATTCTGTTCTCGTGTTATTTGAGGTACCATGGGTATCTCCACCATTGGGTGCTTTAAATACAACCCAATCCGTTTTATCATCAGTGGATGTATAAAAGAAATCTTTATGCACAAAGTCTATGGCCTGACCAGCATTGGAACCATCCCCTAAAATCAAATTCCAGTGATTGAAGAATGGAATGATCTTGCTTGGATAGCTGGTTTGCTCAGTTTTATCGTTTCTGGTTTCTTTTGCCGTATTGGAACAACCCACATGAATTATAAACAGATAAAAAACCAGGAGGATTGATATTGATGTAGTAATTATCTTATTCATGTAATATTGATTTGGGTATAACAGCTTTGTTTTTAATCCAGGCAATTAACAGGATGATAACCAAATTACTTAATAAACTTAGCATCATTAATAAAAAATAGTCTGATTGGTAATGCTCATAAATCATAAGTACCATAAATCCGTAAAAGATTACCAGGCCGAGAATAGATTGCGCAGGATATACCTCTCTTTTAAAAACCAGCTTTGGCAGATAGTTCGCTAATAGTGGAATGCACAGGAACCAGAATAAAATTATGGTCACTGGATTCCATCCGATAGTAAATGTAAATAGCAGCAGGAAAACAATCACACCGATTGGAATGATCATAATTTCCACTGACCGGATGAGCCATTTTGAATTCATATCATGAAAATTTTCTTCATTACATTTTCAATTGATCCATGTCCTCTTCCAAATTGGGAAGGCTAATTCGGTGTCATCTCAAATACAGAGAAGAGATTCTGAAATTTATATTCTTTTATAATTTACCATTAAGAATTACCCTCCCAATAGAGTCTCATGTCTTGAGTCTTGAGTCTTGAGTCTAATGTCTATCTCCTAATGTCTTCAAACAAAATCTTCATTTTCAAGATTGCAGCAACACTTATAGCATCTACAATTTCTCCGTTCATCACCATTTTAAAAACTTCATCAAAATCCAAAATCTGCATTTTGAGATTCTCTGTTTCATCCGGTCTATTCTCTTCAAAGCGCATTACATTACAATAGTAAACCTTGACTCTTTCATCTGTGATTCCATTTGAAGTTTCCAAATTCAGAAGTTCAACCCATTCGTCTGCTACAATTCCTGTTTCTTCTTTTAGTTCACGTTTGGCAGCAATTAAGGACTCTTCTTCGGGTTCAACACCGCCCATGGGAATTTCCCAGCTATAGCTTTGAGTTGGAAACCTATGTTGACCTATTAAAATAGTTTTATTCTCCCTGGTAACAGGAATGATTCCGACCGTTTCCTTTTTGTAATGGACCTTTCCATACACATCTTTTTTACCATTTGGATTTAATACCTCGGATTCACTTACCTCTATCCAGGGGTTTTCATAAACAGTTCTTTTACTTATTTCCTTCCACTGCATCTTTAATAACCTTTTCTTATTTCTGATTTATTTGTCATCAGGACATCCTGTGTAAATGCTTGTCAATAGTGAGATCATCATTATACTTCGCAGGTTGGAAATTAAATTAATCCTTCATTTTGAACTTACTGTAAATATAAGTCCCGATGAACGATAATAAGTATACAGGAGGGGCGATAAATAAGATTGAAACAACCAGAAAATGAATGAGGA
>JAHHJO010000341.1:0-8528 GCA_018680275.1 Bacteroidia bacterium | reverse complement strand
GCATTCAGAATGAGGCTCTCTTTCTGACTGTAATTTACATTTGGATAATAAGCACCCAGGAAGATACTACTCAATACAAGCCCAACAATTATTAAACCCTTCCATTTCATTCTGATTACAATTTAATTTTAAAATAAATTTATTCAATTATATCATCCAACACTATCCTGCAATCGAGTTTTTAACTATCCATGCTGATTATTCTAATTTCCACTCTTTGATTCTTTTTTCGACCTTCATCTGTACTGTTTGAAGAAATTGGCCTGCGTTTTCCATATCCTTTTGACTGTACTCTCTCGCTATCTATACCTTTATTAATCAAATATTTTGCCACAGCTTCCGCCCTGGCCTGAGAAAGTTTGTCACAGTACGTATGAGGTGGTATTCCGTTAGTATGTCCACCTATCTCAACAATGATATCTGTATTATCGTTTAAGAACTCATAAACTTCATTTAAAACCTGGTAAGATTCAACGCCAATGGATGTTGTATCAGCCTCAAAATACAGTTTATCAATTTTTATACGCTGCCCTTTTTTAACTGTTTTCCTGTCAAGTTCAGCCAGTATCTTTTCATTTGATGGTCGCACATAAACTATTGTATCCACTTCATTTTGCCGTTTTTCCCGATTGAAAACTTCAGTTTTCCTGGATTTGGCTTTGTGCGCAGGCATTTTCCTGGTCTTAATTTCTTTTTCCTTCTTTTCTCGTTCAAAAACAACGTACTCAGGTTCATCGCAGTCAACCAGCTTGAATTCTGAAGCGCCATCAACAAGAATATGGCCGTTATAAGGCCAAAGTACAGGTGTTTCATAAAATACCTGAATAGTAATAAAATGGTAATCAAACTTTGGTTCTATGATAAAAGTGTTCTGTTTCCATTCCTTATAATCTACGGGATCAGAAACCGCAAGAAGTTCTCTGTCTCCACATCTTCCCGTACCGCCCCATAATTGAAAAACGGCCGGCTTTATAAAATTCTGTTCAGGATCATCGGGATCATCAACTCTCCTCGAACTCCAGTAATTATCAGATCGGGCAAGGTATATCGAAAATTCATAACACCGTCCTTTTCTCAAAGGTGTCGCAAGACGCTGCGATAATGCTTCCCAGGATTCATTATCCCTTACAACCATACCGAGATAAGTTCTGCCATGTGCAGAGTGCATTGTATTTTTCCAGAAGGATTCAATCTGGTTGGAACCATCATGGATATCCGGTGGTGTTTCTCCTGCGAAACCATTATATGTTGCACAATCGAACCATCCGTCAATTTCGGTGGCTATATTGTATTCATTAACTGCACCAGGATGTGGGTAATCCTCGAACGAAGGATTATATAAAGTAACATCCTGTGCAATCACAATAATTGTGAAAACAGAAAATAGCAAGGACAATAAGCCTGTCTGAAGATTTCGTCGTAAAGTCATAGAACTAAAAAGCAATATACTTTAATTAATCAATATTAGTTGACTCATAAAATGTAATAGGAAACATATTCAATTTGTTTCATCTAGGCCAATTATTATAGAAATATTAACGAAATAAATCTACCAATTGAGTTATACAGAAGCTTTTATCTTCTTCTTTAATGCAAAAAGCTCATCCCTGTATTGTGCTGCAGTTATGAAATCGAGTTCCTTAGCGGCTTTTTTCATTTTGGCTTGAGTTTCATCGATTAGTCTTTTGATCTGGTCCTTGTTCATATATTCCAGGATAGGATCAGCTGCGATATCCAGTTCATCAGGTTCAATATATGCTCTCTTTTGGGACCCACGCACATCAAGAATCGAATTTTGAGCCATTATTTCCTCCCTGGATTTGGACACTGTTGTCGGTGTAATGCCATGTTTTTCATTGTGAGCGATTTGAATGGTTCTTCTCCGATTTGTTTCATCTATGGTTTTTTGCATGCTGTTAGTCACAGAATCAGCATAGAATATAACCAACCCATTGGCATTCCTGGCAGCTCGTCCGGCAGTCTGTGTTAATGACCGGTTATTCCTGAGAAAACCTTCCTTATCTGCATCCAGAATTGCTACCAGCGATACTTCTGGAAGATCAAGTCCTTCCCTGAGAAGATTTACCCCTACGAGAACATCGAAAACACCCAGTCTCAGATCCCTTATAATTTCTACCCTGTCCAGTGTATCAACTTCTGAATGAATATAACGCACCTTAATATCTAATTTGACAAGATATTTTGTTAACTCTTCGGCCATTCTCTTGGTAAGGGTGGTCACAAGAACTCTTTCTTCCTTTACTATCCGCAGGTTGATTTCATCAAGCAAGTCGTCAATTTGATTGATGCTCGGACGTACTTGGATCGGTGGATCCAGGAGGCCAGTCGGTCTCACAATCTGTTCAACAACAAGGCCTTCAGTTTGTTCCAGTTCATAGTCGCCCGGGGTGGCGCTCACATAGATCACCTGGTTGATAATATTTTCGAATTCTGAAAAACTTAAAGGTCTGTTATCTAGTGCTGAAGGCAATCTGAATCCGAAATTGACAAGATTCAGTTTCCTGGCCCTGTCTCCACCCCACATTCCCCGTACCTGTGGAATAGTCACATGGCTTTCATCTATGATCATCATCCAGTCCTCAGGAAAATAGTCCAGGAGACAGAAAGGTCTTGTCCCTGCATTGCGTCCATCAAAGAACCTTGAATAATTCTCTACACCGTTGCAATAACCGAGCTCACGCATCATTTCAAGATCGAAGGTTACGCGCTCCCTAATTCTTTTGGCTTCAAGGAAACGGCCTTCCTGTTCAAAGAATTTTTCATGATCTGCAAGTTCATCCTCGATATCTTTTATAATATACTGGAACCTGTCCCTTGGGGCAACATACAGATTCGCAGGGAAGATTGCGGCATGTTCCAGGGAAATCTCCCTTTTACCGCTATCCGTGTCTATCCTGTCTATTGTTTCTATTTCATCACCGAAAAAGGTAATCCTGTATCCAAATTCTACATATGGAAGATTGATATCAATTGTATCACCTTTAACCCTGAACGTCCCTCGTTTAAAATCGCTTTCTGTTCTTGAATAAAGTATTTCGACCAACTTGTACAGGAATTGGTTTCGTGAAAAATGCTGCCCGGGTTGTAGTCTGATAATCCCTGACTTATAGTCTTCAGGATTTCCCATTCCAAATATGCAGGATACAGAAGAAACTATAATCACATCCCTCCGGCCTGATAATAATGAAGAAGTAGCCCTCAATCTAAGTTTATCTATTTCTTCATTGATTGAAAGATCTTTTTCTATATAAGTGTCATTAACAGAAATGTAGGCTTCAGGCTGATAATAATCGTAATATGACACAAAATATTCAACAGCATTATCAGGGAAAAACTCTTTTAATTCACCGTAAAGTTGAGCAGTCAAAGTTTTATTATGCGTAAGTACAAGTGTCGGTCTCTGGACTTTTTCAATAACATTTGCTACAGTAAAGGTCTTACCGGATCCGGTCACTCCCAGGAGTACCTGTGCGCGATCACTTGTTTCAACACCATTTACCAATTGATTGATTGCTTCAGGCTGATCGCCTGTTGGCTGATACTTTGAAATAAGTTTAAATGACATTTAGATGAACTATAAGCTTTCAAAATTATTTTAAAAAAAAGACATTTACCTGCATAAATGAAAGAGTCGAATTTGAATTACCGTGAATATGGCACCGGAGACCCGGTTATAATATTACATGGTTTGTTTGGAATGCTGGATAACTGGCATTCATTTGCCCGAAAATTAAGTGAAAATTTCAGGGTTTTTGCCGTTGACCAGAGAAATCACGGAAAGTCATTTCATTCTGATGAATTCGATTATGATATTCTCGCTGAAGATGTCAGTGAATTCATGGCTGACATGGGTCTTCCCCAGGCACATTTTATCGGGCATTCGATGGGTGGTAAAACAGTAATGAAATTCATGGATCTGTTTAGAGACAAGGTCATGAAGTCTATCATTGTTGATATGGCTCCAAGGTCATACAAGGGAAGTCATCACCAGACATTTAATACAATGATGACCCTTGATCTTGAAAAAATCAGTTCCAGGACTGAAGCATTTGAGGTACTGAAAAGCAAGATAAATGATGATGCAGTTGTTCATTTCCTTTTGAAAAACCTGACCAGGGACAAAAAGAATAATTTCAGGTGGAAGGCTAATCTGAATTCCTTATGGAAAAACTATGATAAGATCATTTCTGAAATCAGACCATATCCGCCTTTTACAAACCACACACTGTTTGTCAGGGGTAGTAATTCAGATTATATAAGTAAAGAAGACGAATACATAATCAGTAATTATTTTCCAAACAGCCAAATTGCTACTATTGATGGTGCAGGTCATTGGGTACATTCAGAAAAACCAATAGAATTATTGCAATTAACGGAAGCTTTCCTTGCTGATTTTTGATTATTTGTGATTTTTTTAAGTAAAGGAAACACCAGAACGGTTTAAATTCGTTCTCTTAATATTCAATTTAATATTATAATGAAGAAAAGATTCGTATTAGCACTTGTCATCGGTGGAAGCTTATTCCTTTCATCTTTTGGATTCAACAATGACAAATTGTATGAAATTTCAAAGAATATTGAAATATTCATCAAAGTATACAAAGAACTAAATGCCAACTATGTTGATGACATCGATCCATCACAACTTATGAAAGTCGGACTTGATGCTATGGTGGGTTCTCTGGATCCCTACACCAATTATATTTCTGAATCAGAAGTGACATCATACAGAATCAGCAGGGATGGGAAATATGAAGGTATTGGTGCTGTTGTCAAGAAAATTGATGATTATGTGACCATTATAGAACCTTATGCCAACAGTCCCGTCGTCAAGGCCGGGCTGAAATCAGGGGATCAGATTATAGCTATTGAAGGCAAGTCAACTAAAGGAAAGCCAAGGGAAGAAGTCACACAGATTTTCAGGGGCGTACCCGGCACGGATGTAAATATGACAATCCTTCGTCCCGGGGAAAAAGAGCCTTTTGATATTTCTTTGGTCAGAAAACAGGTAAACATACCTAATGTACCCTATTCCGGATTTGTCAGTGATGATGTCGGGTACATTGCGCTTTCTACCTTTACAGGAGGCGCATCCAAAAACATAAGATTTGCATTGAGAGATCTGAAGAATGAAAACCCCGAGATGAAAGGATTAATTCTTGATCTTAGGAATAATGGTGGTGGTTTATTAGCAGAGGCCATCAAAATATGCAATATCTTTCTTCCCAAGGGGCAAGAAGTTGTCAGTGTAAAAAGTAAGGTGCGAGAACGGGACGTATCCTATAAAACCCAGGGTTTCTCACTTGATGAAGACATACCAATTATTGTAATGATCAATAAAAAATCTGCTTCGGCTTCAGAAATAGTCTCGGGAGTTATCCAGGATTTTGACAGAGGTATCCTAATGGGACAAAGAAGTTATGGTAAAGGCCTTGTTCAAAATACAGCAGATGTCGGATTTAATTCCCAGGTGAAACTCACAACTTCCAAATATTATATTCCTTCAGGAAGATGTATTCAGAGTGTAGAATATGAAGACGGAGAACCTGTTGATATTCCTGATGAAAAAAGAGCAAGATTTAAGACTTCCAACGGCAGAACTGTATTGGATGGTGGAGGTGTAACTCCTGATTATTTAATCGAAGAAAGTAAGGCCTCTAAAATTGCTACCGAACTGCTTAACCAAAATATAATCTTCAAGTATGTAACAGATTATATGAAAAATGTTGAAGTCACGGATTCGATGGAAATCGAAGAAACGGTATTTGAGGACTTCGAAAAATTCAAGTCATTTGTCAGCAATATGGAATTCGAATATGAAACTGAAAATGAAAAATTGATCGAAAAAATAAAATCCAATCTTTCTGAGGACGGCAATATGCTCATTATGGATGAAGTCAATGAAATAGAAAACAAACTGACGCATGCAAAATCCAGTGCCCTGGAAAATAACAGGGAAGAAATTATAAATCTGATAGAAGAGCAAATAGCTACAAGATTATATTATCAGAAAGGGAAAGCCTATCAAAGATTAAAAAACGACAAAGAAGTCACACATGCTATCGAGCTTTTCGATGATTCAGAACAATATAAGGGTCTATTACAACCATAGAAGAAATAAGAATCTTTATGAGTAATATCCTTTGCCTCGAATCTTCAGCATTGTTTTGTTCCGTAGCCCTGGGTATAGATGGGGAGTGTGAAAGCTTTGTTCAAAGCAATGAAAAAATGAATCACGGAAAGGAGATCACATTGCTAATAGACAACTGCCTGAATAAAACAGAACTTCAGCTTTCAAATCTGGATGCTATTGCGGTCAGTAGTGGTCCGGGTTCATATACAGGTCTCAGAATTGCCTTTTCCTGTGCCAAAGGATTATGTTTTGCGCTCGGGATACCACTAATCGGGATTGATACACTTGCAGCAATTGTCAATAGAGTTTACACATCGGATCACAGCTATGATCATTATATACCTTTAATTGATGCCCGTCGGAAGGAAGTGTATTATAGCATCTATAACTCAAATTTTGAAGTAGTCAGTGAAGTAGATAATAAGATATTGGACGAAAACAGCTTTATTGAATTTGAAAACGTTCTTTTTTGCGGAGATGGAGCCGAAAAGACAAAAGATATAGTCAAACATAAAAGTGCCGAATTTGATATTCATCCACCGGTCGCAAAATATATGGTTTCCCTGGCCGATAGTAAATTCAGGAATAATGCTTTTGAGGATTCAGCATATTTTAACCCGATATATCACAAATTACCTAATATTACCAAGTCAAAAAAGGCTCTTTTTTAAGTAATTCTTAATAAAGTAACAATTTTGTTAACACTATAATCCGTTCTTTTTCAGACACTTATACATTAATACACTATTCTGAGCTGACTTTTGGTACAGTTTTGGTTAATACTATTCACGTATTAAATCAACTTTATTAAAACTTACCTATGAGAAATAAAAAGAACGAAACTGTTACCCTGAAAAAAGGTGGTAAAGATATACAGTTGGACTATGCAGATCTTAGGAAAGCAGTTCTGGTGCTCAGAGCTGTGAACCACAAATTAAGACAACGAATTATTGATTTGCTGGAAGATAGTCAAACAATGACAGTTACGGATATATATATTAAGTTACGCTTGGAACAATCCGTAGCCTCACAACACCTAGCCATCCTCAGGAGAGCAGGCGTTGTACTCACCGAAAGACAGGGTAAGTTTATCTACTATTCACTGGATAAGGACAGGCTAAACCAGATATCGAAGCTGGTAGAAGAGCTTGCAGGATAGTAGTAAGAAATTTAAAGATATTTAATATGAGAAGTTGTTGATCAATAGATTAACAACTTTTTGTATATATAGTATACACATAACTAGTTCCTAATAAATTAGATTTTTTTGTAATATTTCTTTTTTAAACGAAAAGAAATTTTAATCTTTGTCATCAAGGGTCTACAAATAATAAGAAAAACTAAGTAAACTAATGATGAAGACTAAGGTTAGGTTTGAGAACGAGAAGCTACAGTATTCTGCCATATTGATGAAAGCTTTAGCCCATCCCTTGCGTTTAAAAATTCTGGAATTTATTGATATTCAAGGCGTTATAAATGTTAACAAGATATATAACACTTTGAAAATCGAACAATCCGTCACTTCTCAGCATTTGAAGTTGTTAAGAATGGCCGGTGTTGTAAAAGCTAGAAAGGAAGGGAAATTTATGCATTACCAGATTGATTATACCATACTTGAAAGAGCGGAACGAGCAGTAAATAACTTTTTGAACAAGTAAAATAGTTATTCTTCCTCCGAAATTGAGTCCGTTGACCCTGTTTCAGTCTCTTGATTTTTACTCTTGTCACCCGATATGAAATAAGATCGGTAAAATATCAATATCAATGCTACACCCACTGATATTGCTGAATCGGCCACATTAAAAACTGGTCTGAAAAACTGGAAACGATCTCCTCCGAACAAGGGAACCCAATCAGGAAAATATCCATCAATAAGCGGGAAATAAAACATATCTACAACCTTACCCTGCAAAAATGGGGCGTAACCCCCTTCTTCCGGAAAAAGAACTGCTGGTATAGGACTATGATATCCGGATTCGGAAAAAATCAAACCATAAAAAGCACTGTCCAAAATATTTCCCAATGCACCGGCAATAATCAATGCAAAACTGATTTGCAATCCAAATGACTCCCTGGTTCTGACCATTGACCTGAGCAGATAAATAAGAAATCCAACCATTAAAATTCTGAAAATACTCAATACATATTTGCCGGTCACTCCTCCCAATAGGATTCCGAATGCCATTCCTTCATTCTCTATGAAATGTATCCGGGCCCAATCGAATCCAAGGATTTTAAACCCCTCTCCTATCGAAAAATTGAGTTTAATATAAAATTTTAACCACTGGTCAAGGAGCAGTACAATCAGAATCAGTCCAATAAGTATCCTTGTATTCTTCAATAATTTGTGGTTTGAGTTTTAAATTCCGGGTTT
>JAHHJO010000147.1:0-2282 GCA_018680275.1 Bacteroidia bacterium | reverse complement strand
TTGCCAATACAAAAAAGGGATTAGGCAATTTGTGTGGCACACCGCTTACGGTCACTGACTTTTCCTGCATTGCCTCAAGGAGCGCAGCCTGTGTTTTGGGAGGTGTCCTGTTGATCTCGTCGGCAAGGACGATATTTGCAAACAGAGGTCCTTTATTAAATTTAAACGAGCGGCTTTCATCCAGGATTTCTGATCCCGTAATATCTGAAGGCATCAGGTCCGGTGTAAACTGGATTCTTTTGAAATCAAGGTCCAGAACTTCAGCAATTGTGCTTACGAGAAGCGTTTTGGCAAGCCCGGGCACACCGACAAGAAGACTATGCCCATTACTGAAAAGCGAAATCAGGACGGCCTTCACGACTTCATCCTGCCCTATAATTACCTTGCCTATTTCTGATTTAAGTTTTTGATATGATGAAGCCAATGTATCAACAGCTTCCTGGTCATTACTAAAGTTCAAGCTCATCTTTTTCTTTTTATGTCAACGGTTTAAGAGTGCAAAAATAATCATACGGTTAAACAAACGCTGATTATTGTAATATTATTGATCAGAACTTGACGATACGTCCAGTTTTAATCAAATTATTCTTGTGTAAAATATTTATAATGTACATGCCACCAGGTATGTCAGCAATGTCATGATACGTCATACCCGAATCTGCATTGGTTTCAAATATTGTTCTTCCACTCATATCATGCAATAAAAGCTTGTTGTCAGAGCGATATTTCGCAGGAGGAATATTAATCAGAAGTATTTGATTATTGTTGTTTATAGTCAGATTTGGATCATCAAATATATCTTCGGTTGATGTAAGAATATTCTGGTAAGCTCCAAAGAACAGAATGCCTGAAAAAGAAGCAGGCAAGACACAACCTGAATGATCCTGCGGCGTAAATACATCACTTTTCACGGCTAATAAGTCTGATGCGCCATTTGCATTCATTTCAGCTTCAGCAAGGATGGCATTATCAAAGTTAACAACATCATCTGCTTCACAATAATACAGTCTTGTAGGTGCTTCAGGCGCCCAATTATAGGTGTCATTATCTTGTAATACAACAGAAAAAGGAGACATGGGATCATTAAGTATAGCATCAACAACTTCTTCAATTAACAGATCCCGCGGTCTGACAACGCCATGTTCTGAAATGAGGCCTTCAATGAATCGATCATTTAACTCCCAAAGTGTAATTTCTTCATTTCCATATGCAAGTACATCACCAACATACTGGGCTTGAAAAATATCTTCGATTTCGTAATCCTGAAGAATTTCAGGGTAAACTTCTTTAAAACCCAACATTGCAGAAGCAATAAAGGATGGTGTCAGGTATTCATTATCACCAAGGGTAAAATCCATCATTTTCTCAGACAAGGAATACGGACCTGACATATGTGCTGCGGCAGTTACAGTAAAATCCTGGCTATAGTTTGTTTGAATTTCCTGGTGAGCAGCCATTGATGCATGACCTCCTTGTGAATATCCTGTAATAAATAACTGGTCATTCATACTAAAGGTGTCATCCTGGGCGTCCAGCTCCCTGGCTGCATATAAAAGGTCAATAGCTGCTGAAGCCTCAGTGGCCGCATGTACATAAGGATGTATTCCGGGAGAATCTCCCAGACCAAGGTAATCCGGTGTAGTTATGACATATCCATAGGAAGCAAAAATGACAGCCAGCAGGTATCCTCCCTGTAAATTGGAAGGCACATCATCCCTGCTGCCAACGGTCCCATGTTGATAACAGGCAAGTGGAAAGGACCGGGATTGTGATTGCGGTATACAGATCAAGCCCGAGGCAACATGTTCATCACCATTGATATCGGGTGTATAATATCTGACTTTGTAAAGATCAACGCCATAATTGACAGATAATCCAATCATTGAGCTGATCTCATCTTTTTGAAATGATTCAAGGTAAGTGACCGATTCCAGGTTTTGTGAAGTTGCTGAAACTACAAATAAGAGAGGTATAAGCGCAGTGTATATAAATCGCATAATTTGAATTTGTGCTAAAATAAGAATAGTTGTTCTTTAGAATTGTTCAATTATTGCTAAAAGATACTTTCCTGAAATTTACCTACATTATCCTTAATGAAATACTTTTGAAGTCATAATACTGGTTGAATGAGATTGAAGTTCAAGATTGCTTTCCTGTTTTCATGTTTTATTTTTGGTTCCTGTGTTCCGGAATCTAAAAAGATACTCACAGAGGTTGATATTCAAACCAAGGATCCTGTGTTCAGAACTATCGTGACTCATGAGAGTGAAGGGCAACTAGAC
>JAHHJO010000284.1:0-2160 GCA_018680275.1 Bacteroidia bacterium | reverse complement strand
GCCTTTTCTTCATCAAGGTTTGCAAACCCCAATGTCAACGCAGCAACTATGGCAGAATTCTTCTTGAGAGATACAAGGTCAACTTTATCATAAGTATCTGACGCAGCATGATAGTTCAATCCGTAGTTATATGGCTTATGATTTCCGACCAGATTTGGAACGCCTTGTAGCATAAAATCAAAATTATCAGTACCCACGATTGGCATATTGATTTGAGAAAATGGACCAAGTGAATCAACCGGAGCAAGTACATTGTCTACAATACGGACAAGTTCCTCCCTGCCATTCGTAAAAAAACCGATAATGCCTCCGCTTCCGATGTCTATCGACAATGCCATCAGGTGCTTATCCAAGGCATCAAGATGTTCCCTGGTATAATCCCATGAACCAAAATATCCTTGTTCCTCTCCGTTCCATAAGGCAAACCTTATAGTCCTTTTCGGTTGAATTCCCAGTTTGGTCATTTGCCTGGCGATATCGATCATCATACTTACATTACATCCGTTGTCATTGGCCCCTGTACCCATAGCCCATGAATCAATATGAGCCCCAATAATGATGACTTCTTCAGGCTTTTCAGAACCTGGAATTTCCGCGATTACATTCTGAGAAGTAAATGAATTGCCGGATTGGGCATCAACCCGGATTGTAACTTCAATATGCTGGCCATTGTCAATCAATCGATTGATTCGTTTGGCATCTTCCCTGGCCATCACAAACTGCGGAATCGTAGGATCGACGCCTCTGCTTGTGATAAACCTGTATAAAAGCTTTTTAGGTCGGGAAGACATAAATATGATTCCTCCAGCGCCATATTCATCCGCCAGTCGTTCTACTGCTGCCGCCTGTGCATATTCTGCAAACAAACCGTTGATATCAAGGCATAGCTCAGTATGAACAAGAATAAATTTGCCTTCTATTTCCGATTTTTTCAATTCAAATTCCTCTTGAGTGCCCATACCCAAATCCACTATCCTCGAAATATATTCTCCTCGTGGAACACCATACTTTGTGACAATTAATGGAGAAAAAGATTCCATGCCATAAACCGAAGCTTCAACCATGCCCGGCAACCAAAGCATTGGTACTTCAAAAGGATCCTTCCAGGTTTTTACACCAGCATCCGTTAATTTTTTATAAGCCCAGTTTACAGCTTTGGTATTCGACCTCGAACCTGTAATACGTCCTCCCAACTGATCACATAATTCCTGGAGGTTTTCTTCTATGGGTGTTTCACCCAACATCGTCTCTATTAATCTTTCTACATCTGTTTGAGAATAAATACCTGCAGAAAAAAACAAGACAAGCATTGAGATTACGTATCGCATATCTAAATATTTGAAAGGCAAGATACTACAGATGTATTAATAGTAAATATATATTTTAGCCTTTCTAAAAAGACAATTATGACCAGAAGCCTGGCTTTAACTTTATTAATATCCCTTTCATATTCAATCCTCATATCTCAATCCAAAAGAATGGACGAGTCGGTCTATGACAGCTGGAATACCATCGAGGAAGTTCAAATAAGCAACAATGGGGACTGGGTAAGTTACGTCATCAAACCGGGTAAAGGGAATAGTACTCTATACCTATATAATACAAGAACAGATAAGGAAATTTTCTTTGAAAGGTCTGGCAATGCACAATTCGATGCTGATAATGAATTCATTGCTTTCAAAATTCATCCCGACGTTGATAGTATTCATAAGCTGAAACTCAACAAAACCAAAAAAGATGATTTACCAGGGGACTCTCTCGCGATTCTGAACCTTTTAAATGAGTCTTTTGATAAAATACCTTCTTTCAAATCATACAAACTTCCTAAAGAAAATGGAGGTGTTATTGCCTACCAATTGAGTAAAAGAAGTATAAAGGAAGATTCGACTTTGGTCAAGGAAGAAGGGAAAGAAAATGGAACGCAACTATTTGTAAGAGATATGCAGAATCAGAAGGTATACAACTATGATTTTGTAAAGAATTACAAATGGTCAGAAAAAAACAATCGTTTATTGATTCACAGTTCAGGATCTGATAGTATCCGGAATGACCTTATCTTTCTATTGGACTGTGAGTCTGGGAATGAAAATAAAATTCAACATGAAAAAGGTGAATACACCGGATTTTCAATTGACCAGGAAGGAAATCGTGTTGCATTTA
>JAHHJO010000360.1:0-3905 GCA_018680275.1 Bacteroidia bacterium | reverse complement strand
CAGGTGCCTGTGGTGACCAGGCCAGTCCTGCCAGGCAGATTGCATTCACGGCCGTAAGACGAGCTGCATAATCAAAGTTGACGCCTTCGATGACATCGCCATACTGAATGCCGTTTTCAGTCCTGATATCCTGGTGCTGCCGATTGTAGTTTTCATGCGTTTCCATGATCCGTACTCCCGGAAAACCTTGATCATTAAATGGTCTGTGATGGCCACCACGCCCGAAGCGATCCAGTCTGTAAATCATTTTTGCATCAAGATTGGTCATATATTTATCTGTCATCCTGTCTACGTACCTGGCCAGTTGACGAGACGGGCCATCAACCTCGCCTCCATAAAAGCGATTCCATATTTGTTTCTGTTCATCCATTCCTGGCGGATTGGGTTCTGAAAAAACACGAAATGATGAATTATCAATTACACCATCGATGCCTTCAATATTCCCGATCATATCATTATTCAAGACACCGATAATCTCCCATCCTTCTTCAATGGCATCAGCAGCAAGTAATTTACCTCCGTAGAGACCTTGTTCTTCACCCGATAATCCCGCAAATATGATGCTTGTTGGAAAATTATATTTCGAAAGCACCCTGGCGGCCTCTATCGTTCCGGCCATTCCAGAAGCATTATCATTAGCCCCGGGAGAATCTGATGTAAAGTCATTGGGGTCACTGACTCTTGAATCAATATCCCCTGACATAATAACATATTTGTCAGGGTATAAAGAGCCACGCTTAATCGCAAGAACATTAACGACCCAAACATCTTTAGTTATCCTGGAATTATCGCCTTCCTTAATAAGTCCTTTGTGGTATATTACTTCTAAACAATTACCACAATCTCTTGAGATTGATTCAAATTCAGACTTGATCCATCGACGTGCAGCACCAATGCCTTTTGTTTCAGAGATGGTTTCCGAAAGAGTATGCCTTGTCCCAAATGAGACAAGTTTTTCTATGTCCTGTTTGATTCGATCTGAAGAAACAGATTCAATGATCTCATACATTCTTGGATCATTTTCGGGAGGGGATTGGGCATTTAAAATATGAGCAATACAGATAAAAGCAGTAACCAGCAGTTTACAGTTCATAGATTAATCGTTTAATCTTATAAATTGAATAAGATAAAGAAATATAATTTACGAATTCAGCTTCGTAATATGGTAATGTTATTTCATTATCTCACGCGCAATGACCAACTTCTGGATTTCAGAAGTACCTTCACCGATTGTAGTTAACTTGGAATCCCTGTAGAATTTTTCTACGGGAAACTCCTTGGTATATCCATAGCCTCCGAATACCTGAACAGCATCTGTAGATACTTCTACAGAAATCTCGGAAGCATAATATTTAGCCATGGCTGAAATACTGGTAACATTATCACCACGCTTTTTCAAATCAGCGGCCTTCCTTAAAAGTAATTCTGCAGCCTGGATCTTCGTGGCCATATCCGCAAGTTTGAAGGAAATAGCCTGGAAGGATGCTATTGGCTTACCGAATTGTTTTCTTTCCTTGGAATACTTGACTGAAGCTTCATAAGCACCTTTAGCGATACCTAAACCAAGTGCTCCGATACTGATTCGGCCACCATCCAGAATTTTCATGGCCTGTATAAATCCTTCGCCAACTTCTCCAAGCAAATTTTCTTCTGGAATTCTGCAATTATCAAATATCATTTCTGCTGTTTCGGAAGCACGCATTCCCAATTTATTCTCTTTTTTCCCGGCCATAAAACCTGGTGTGCCTCTTTCAACAACAAAGGCTGTTATTCCTCTTGAGTCAAGAAGATCCCCTGTTCTGTCAAGTACAACGGCTACTTCAGCTGAAATTCCGTGCGTGATCCAGTTCTTTGCCCCGTTCAAAACCCACTCATTACCATCCTTTTCGGCAACAACTTTCATACGCATAGCATCACTACCTGTTCCTGCTTCTGTTAATCCCCATGCGCCTATCCATTCTCCGGTCGCTAACTTGGGGAGATATTTTAACTTTTGCTCTTCATTACCAAATTCCAGTATATGATTGGTACACAATGAGTTATGTGCTGCAACTGAAAGTCCTATTGAACCACATACTTTTGATATTTCATCGATGACCGTGATATACTCCTGGTAACCCAATCCTGAACCATTATATTTTTCCGGAACCAGGACACCCAGGAATCCATGACTACCAAGGTTCCTCATCAAGTCAACAGGAAAATGCTGACTTTCATCCCATTCCATGACATAAGGTCGTATATAAGTCTCTGCAAAGTTTCGAGCACTTTCCTTGATCATGTCAAGATTTTCAATAGCTGCGGTATCCATGTTTTATACTTTTATCTAATGGGTTAACATTTGGTTTGTAATCAGGTTCAAAGATATTTTATTTCAATATCTATTATATATATAATGTGTATATATTTAAATATATCAATATCCGTACTTCGCCTTCCACAATGATCTTAAATGATCAGAAATTCTCTTTTCAGCCAGATTATCTGATGGTGTATAAAATTTTGTTTCTGAAATTGAATCCGGAAGATACTCAAGGTCAACAAAATTACTGGTGTGATCATGTGCATACTTGTAGTCTTTACCATAATCCAGTTCCTTCATTAATTCTGTAGGTGCATTTCTCAGGTGTAATGGAACTGAAAGGTTTCCAGTTTCCCTGACAAGTCCCTGTGCTGATTTTATTGCCATATATGCCGAGTTACTCTTTGCAGACTGCGCAAGGTAAATAGCACATTGTGACATTACAATCCGTCCTTCAGGCATCCCGATATGATGGACCGCCTGGAAACAATTATTCGCGATAAGCAATGCATTTGGATTTGCGAGACCTATATCTTCAGAGGCCGAAATGACCATCCTTCGGCATATGAAAAGCGGATCTTCACCTCCTTCAACCATTCGTGCAAGGTAATATACAGCAGCATTGGGGTCACTGCCCCTGATGGATTTGATGAATGCAGATATGATATCATAGTGCGACTCGCCTGCTTTGTCATATAAGGCAATATTTTGCTGAATCCGGGATTCAACCTCCTTGTTGTCTATGATTACAGCTTCATTCACGGGAAAACTATTGACCAGTATTTCGAGCAAATTCAAAAGTTTTCTTCCATCTCCCGAACTGTATTTTAGTAAGGCTTCATATTCTTCAATCCTGATTTCCTTTTCCTTCAATATCGAATCATGCTGTAGTGCATGATTTAGCAGTTTCTTTAAATCCTCACCGCTGAGTGTTTTCAAAATATACACCTGGCATCTGGAAAGTAATGCTGATATGACTTCGAATGAGGGATTTTCGGTAGTTGCACCAATAAGAGTAATCGTTCCTTTTTCAACAGCACCGAGTAATGCATCCTGTTGTGATTTGCTGAATCTATGTATTTCATCTATAAAAAGGATAGGGGATTTCGCATCAAAAAACCGTTTTGATTCTGCACTTTTGATTGCTTCCCGAACGTCCTTAACCCCTGAATTTATGGCACTCAGCATATAAAACGGCCTGTTTGAATGATTGGCAATAATATTAGCCAGCGTCGTTTTTCCTACACCGGGTGGACCCCAGAGAATCCTCGAAGGGATGTGCCCTGAATCTAGTACTTTACGCAAGGCACCATTTGGGCCCAATAATTCTTCCTGGCCAAGATATTCATCAAAATTAGCTGGTCTTAATCTTTCCGCTAGTGGTTGCATTTATATCGTTCTGTGTCTAAATTACAATCTATCCTGATAACGGTTCAATTTAAAGAATATGACAACAAAATTAATCAAGACACTGAAGTCAGAACTTATTAATGCTGCAGATCTCTCAAGAGCTCCATCGATGGAAGCTTATATGAAACACTTGTTCAGCTACTATGGTGTAAGTTCACCCAAGAGAAAGAAAATTGTATCAAGTCTGTGGCAA
>JAHHJO010000522.1:0-10582 GCA_018680275.1 Bacteroidia bacterium | reverse complement strand
GCTTCAGTCATTATCGTGACAGTAGGTGCAGTCAGGTCAGGAAATACATCTACATCCATTTCCGAGGCAATATAACCCCCGGTTACCATGACCATTATAAATCCTGCGAGTACCAACAAACGGTATTCTAATGATATTTCGATTATTTTATTTAACATGATTATTTTATATAGAGAATTTCTACTCGTTAGAAAGCAGGTATTCCAGGTCAGCTTTCAACAAATGAAATTCATATTGTGCTTTCAATAGTCTTTGGTTCATACTCATAAGTTGCTCGAATCCATTCAGGTATTCCAGGTAACTGATTTCTCCCTCCTGGTATGCTACAAAGCTGATGTCCTTGAGCTCCAGCAGCAAAGGTTTGATTGATTCATCAAGCTGCTTAATGGTGTTTTGTTTTTTTAACATATTATTCATCAGACTTTCAATGGCGAGTCGCATCCGTTTTGCTTGTTCCCGGTTTTCTTCTTCCTGAATCTTTAACCCTAGTTCAGAAGCCTCAATTTTCTGCTTTGTATTTTTATTGAACAAGGGAAGGTTAATACCAATTTGAAAGCCAAATAATGGAAAGGCACCAGATGTTGTCTGAAGCATCAATCCAGAATTTATTTGTGGAAGCAATTGTGCTCGTGATTGATTAATGCGGGCTGAAGCCACTTGATTTTTTGCTGCCAGGAATAACATATGCGGATTTTCAGGAAATAATGAATCAATATCCAAGACAACAGAAGTTGATAATTCACCTTGAACATCATAATTATCTTCTGTCCTGAGCCATTGATTAAAAATTATTCTGGCATTTTCATAATCAGAAATTCCATTAGTTTCCTCAAGCCTGGCTTCCATCAACCCAGTCTCAGCTACAACTTTAGGAATAATACCGGTTTCTCCTGTCTCGAAACGCAGTTTTGTTACCCTGTTAAAATCTTCATTTAATGCTGTAAACCGCGTAAGTAACTCCTGGTTTTGTTTGGCATATTGTAAACTGATGTATGCTTTGGTGATTTCCCTTACCAGTGCTTTCCTGTTCAGAACAAGTTGTTTTTCAGCCAGGTTTTTAGTCGAGAGGTAATACGCCTTTTGGATGGAATGAGCTTTAGGTAAATTGAAATTTTGCTGTACATTCAACGAGTACAATCCAGTATATCCTTCGGCGCCAAATTCTTCTCCTGTGAATACAATTTGAGTGGCATTATTACTTAAACCAGATTCTGAAAGGACCGAATTTTGTTCAATTCTGTATTGATCACTTAGTATACCCGCATTGTTACTGATTCCAATTTCTATTGCTTCTTCAAGTGAAATCCTGATATCCTGGGCAATTGTATTAAATGTGCCCAAAATCAGAAATGTACTTATAATTTCTTTGAGAAATAATGTTCTATTTTTCATTTATGTAATTGTTAAAATGATTTAATGTTCATGACCGTGGGATGGAATTGAAGACGACATAGATGCCATCTTTAGCTGATATGCACCTGTGGTAACCACCCAATCACCTTCCTCCAGACCTTTAAGTACCTGGATGTTAATCCCATCATTCAGACCAGGTTCAATCTCTCTTTTTTCAAAGCTTTCTCCTGAGGTTTGTACATACACGAAACTGGAATTGAAATCTATAAGGAGTGCACTTAAAGGCACTACAAGCTGGTCTTCTATTGGTGTTGTTTCAAGGAAAATTTCAACAAATGAGCCAGGAACCAGATCAGCCAGGTTGTCCAGTTCAAAAAGAACCGGAATTAAATGTGTATGATCTACTAATGATTTTCCATATGAAACCATTTTACCATTATAGTCTTCTATAGATTGTACTTCTTCCATGAAAGCCGTTTTAAAATTGGCTGTTTTTATTAAAGGAAGTTGGGGTAGATATTTTTGAGAAACATCAGCTTGCAAGATCAATTTTTTATTGGTGGAAATTTCAAGTAAAGGAGTTCCTTCTTCGACATACTGCCCGTCATGTATCATGAGCTTTTTTATAAAGCCTGAAACCGGAGCTTTAACATATTGTCCTCCCGGAGTATAGCTGTCTTTGAGAGTCTGGAATTGAGACAAAGCTATTTCATAATCCATTTTCCTTTTTTCTAATTCTTTCCTTCCGATGATTTTCTGTTCATATAGTTTTTCAGCTCTTTGGAAGTCCATTTTACTTTGATCCAGTGTGGACCGGGCAATATTAAATTTCTCTTTCAGATTCGCCAGCATTAGACCTTTGCTGTCGACTTTGAATAAATTATCACCTGCTTTGACATCTCTTCCTTCCTGTAAGTTTTTATTCATGATATATACAATACCACTACTCTTGGCAATCAGGTATTTTTCATCTCCTTTAACAGCTTGAATTTCACCCGAGGTGTGAATAATATTATTTATTGATTTTCTTTGGATTTCTGTAACAGCAAATTCAGTATTCCATTGTTGTTCCTTTAAAAATGAAACTTCATCACCTTTGTTGATTGCAGTTGTTGTATTGTCTGCTTCTTCATAATGATCATATACATTAATGTCATTTATTTCAAAAGTATCTTCGAACAATTCGGTTTTCAGGGTGAAAATAATCCTGTAATTTCCACTTGATGAATTATTGAGTTCAACCTGAAAAATTCCAGGTGAAGAAATAACGCCTTTAGTAGCTTTGTTAGTAGAATCAGACATTTTTGACCATTTCACAGTCAATAACCCATTCTCAATCGCTTTGAAACTGATTAAATCTGTAAAATGGGCAGCAATTTTGAAATTCTGATTTGTTAAAAGTGCTGGAAATTCAACAAATAATTCTGATCTATTGCCACGTAGTGTGTATGAGGTACCTTGTGGCATATCGATTTCATTCCCATGATTATGACCATCATGTGTATGATCATGATTGTGGCAAGAACCAACTAATAGTATGGTGCAGCCCATTAAAATGGTATGTTTTATAAATCTCATCATATAAAGTAAATGTTAATTCAATTGCGAGTAATAATTAACTCTTATTGTTAAGAGTCAAACATTGAAAATTTGCCAGCCGGCTTTAAAACTTGATGAATTAACTGAAAGAAGGTGGGGCTCTGAGTGATGTACTCGTGCTTAATAATGTATGATGCCTTAATAAATGGTGTTCTTCATCGCGAAAGTCCTTTTCAATATTTTTCAAGGATATATCACTAGTCTTCAATGAAAGGTAATCCCTATTATTATCAATGACTTTGATTTTGGTAATTGGGTTAACATTACAGAGCAAATGTTCAGATTCATGATTACCAGAATCACAGACATGATCAAAAAGGTGACCTAAATAGTGAAAAATACCTATATGAAAGTGATGATCGTGGTGATGATCATTGTAACCGGTATGCTGATGGTCAGGACCAATACAAATTGTCTCATCGAGAGCGTTTTCTACATGCGGAAAAATGTGATGGCCTGTTGATAACAGATAAAGAAAGAGAAAAAGATAAGCAGATACTTTCCTGAACATATGATCACAAAAATATTTAATTAATACATGAAATCAAATGTGACAAATTATAATGTTTGTGTAAATCTATCAGTTTGAAGATGATACCAGTAGTTCCTGTAACGAGATGACATCTATATAATTGTTATTTAAGCTATAAAGATTATCACCAAGTACTTTAACATTAAAACCACCGGAAATGGTACTTATTAAATTGTCATGTTGATCAAAAATCAGGATTTGCTTGTTATTTGAAACAAAGGTGTGAGAATTGTGATTTAAGATTGGAATAAAAATATTATCACCATCATGAATTTGTTTGCAAGTCAGGTTTTTATCGACACCAACAACAAACTCCTTACTGGTTTTAAGGTCTTTGGAAGTTTTAAAATAAGCCAGCGTTGAATCCAGTTTTGGCAATGAAAAAACTTCATTTTCCCTGGTCTTAAGGTATACACGGTCGTCGTAAGCAAATCTGAATGTCTTGTCAATGTCATTTCCGGGATTACCTTCTTTGATGACTTTGCCATCTGAAGTATCGAATAAAATCATTCTTTCTGCATACAAGAGGAATAAATGGTCATTAACCATTTTTGCAGACCTTATATAATCTTTTGGATAATCGAGTTCTGTTCTGTAAAGCATGGTCCCGTCTTTCTTATTGTATTTAGCAACCGAAGCTTTACCGTACCGTATATTTCCTGCTGGCGTGGAATTGGTCATACCCAGGCTGACAAGAATTATAGAATTATCTTTTTCTATAAGACCGGATTTTGAACTTTCATCATTATTGAGCGGTTGGGACCAGATGATATTACCCTCGTAATCATAAAGAGAAATATTTGTACTGCTGGCAAAATATAAATGATGGTCAACACTATCGACAAGGATATTTGAACAGACATTATAAACATTGTTATTTCCCCAGATAAAATTGAATTTATTTTTACCTACAGTTTCTTCATGACTCCATCCTTCGCCTGTAGCCTGGTTGACAGCATGCAAGCCCGATGCACTAATCAAAGCTGTATTATCATCAAGACGTAAAAATTCTCGCCACCCTCTTTTACTTGGTATTTTACGTTCCCAAAGCAACTCACCTGAATTCAAATTAAAACCCTGCAAATCGATACCTGCATCTTTTAACCGTTTCATATTATACCCAATACCCACATCCTGCTCAGGGAATACAAACACAAGGTCATTTTTTCGTTCCCATAACAATTCGCCTGAGTATAGATCAGTCCCGATTAATTTGTAAGGTCTTTTTCGGACGATTACATTGTCATGATACTGTATATAGTTTTTCCCGAAGTCAATTTCTTTATACCACTCAATTTTGTCCTTATTCAGGTCAAACTGCAGGAGGTGTCCTTTGAGCCTGTAAGTATTTTCTCGTTTCAGTTTTTTTCTGAGATGAAGACTCATAAAATTCCTGACGGTATCCACATGAACAAATGTGACAGCTCTTTCAAAAGTATATCTTTTGGCATTTACCGGATTGCCTGTGATATTGTTACTTCCTACTTCAAGCTGAGTAATCTCGGGGACCAGGAAATCCTGACTTTTCGATTCGGTTGGAACAGAAATCAACCCTTGAACCAGGCTTACAAACAATAAAAGTGACTTGAATTTTATCTTCATGAATTTACTGAAACAGAATTTCAAACAAGATAAACGAACTTGTCTAAATAATATAGTTTGAGAATTCTCTTTCCTTAATTTTTAATCTTATCAATCCTGCTTTGTTATTGTTCAGTAACCCCGGTTACAAAGGCGTGAGTACAGACATCATAAGTTTGTATCACAATATCACGATATGATGATTCGATTAATATGGATTTCAATTTTGACTTTATCGCTTATCAGCCAGATTACGGCACAGGGGATAGTTACTATTTCGGAATCCGAACTTTTGGATAAAGGCTTATCCTCCAATATAGATCTGAGACGTCTGGAATATCATGTGAAATCAGCACAAGGTGAATTAAAGACAACAAGTACAATGTCACTTCCTGATATCGGGATCAGTTATACTGCAATGTCAACAAATCAGCCGCTTTCTGCCTTTGGTACCAAACTGAATCAGAGCAGGATTGGTGCAGCTGATTTCGACCCTGATTTTCTGAATAGTCCGGATCATATTGAAGATTTTTTTGGCAAGCTCGAAATTCAGCATAGCTTTTATAATCCTGATCTGAAGTATTATAAAAAAGCTGCTGCTGCAAAAGTCGATATCGCCGGACTTCAGTTGGACAGAAAAAAGGACCAGGTCGTCCTGGAAATCAAAAAGTCATACCTGGACCTACAATTGGCTTACAAATCACTGGATGTCCTGAATGCCGCACTTCAATTTGCTAAAGAGAATGTTAGAATGGCAAAGGACAATGCTGACCAGGGGTATTTGCAAAGATCAGATCTGCTGGCTGCAGAATTAAGGCAAAGAACAATTGAAAACCAGATCATCATGGCCGAATCTTCAATTGCAGATATTTCAGACTACCTCTCAGTCCTTGTGAATGATGATCCACAAACTGTTTATCAACCTGGTGACAGTCTGGCCATGCCTACAGATTTATTTTCTGATTTTGATCTGAATGAAAATAGATCAGACTTCAAAGCTTTGGAAAAGGTGTCAGAAGCATATGCATCTCAAATGGAAGCTTACAAAAAGTCTTCTTTACCCCGGATAATAGGTTTTGCCAATTATGAATTACATGATGATACGCCATTTGCAGCCAATGGAAATGGCTATATGCTTGGAGTGGGTGTGCACTGGAACTTCCTGGGCAAGAAAAAGCAACAAGGAAAAATAAGCCAGAGTAAGGCTGAATATGAAAAGGCACAACTTCAATTGGAGCAATATTTATTAAATAACAAACTTGATCTGGCAAGAATGAAAAGAGTCCTCGAAGATTCAAGAAAGAATTTAGAATTGTCAGAATTGTCAGTCGAACAATCGGAAGAAGTTTTAAGGATACGAACCAATCGCTTTAATGAAGGTCTGGAAAAAACATCTGACTTACTGGCTGCAGAAGCTGATTTGGCGGAAAAGAGAATGTTATACTATAAAGCCATCTATCAATATAATCAAGCCCGGGTATACCTGGAATATTTAACCAAAGAATAAAGCAAACAAACAATAAAATGAGTAATCAATTTTTATTAATAGCGATAGGAGTCATCCTGCTTGGCATGTCTTCATGCAGTAAGAGTGGTGAAAAAACCACTTATACAGATAATTCACCTGTTATAAATGTTCAGGTCAACACGCTCAAGGAAGGAAGTTCCGGGCAGGTGTTATCGGCAAGCGGTAAGATAGAGGCTGCTGATAATGCAAGGATCAGTACCAGGATGATGGGATACATTGAAAGAATAAATGTAGAACAGGGAGATATGGTCAGGAAAGGGCAGTTATTGGTGCGCATCAATAGCAGTGATCTTCTTGCACAGCAAGCACAAATAGATGCAGGGATACTGGAAGCAAAGGCTAATCTAAATAATATAGAGAAAGACCTCAATCGATACAAGAGATTATATGAAAACAAAAGTGCCACAGATAAAGAACTGGATGATATCCAGGCGCATTATGAGATGGCAAAAGCAAGGCTCGAATCTGTCAAGCAAAAAAGAAACGAACTGGATGTTCAATTTTCATATACCAATATAAAAGCGCCAATCTCAGGTATAGTCAGCGCCAGGATGGCCAACGAAGGAGATCTTGCAAATCCGGGCATGCCAATACTGGAAATAGAGTCCCACAAAGATCTTGAGGTTGTAGCGATGGTTCCCGAATCAGAGATAGGAACTATTGAAATGAATTTACCTGTGACCGTTCAGGTACCTGCAGCGAATGAAAAGCTCAATGCAAAGGTTACAGAAATTGCTCCATCAGCAAAATATACAGGTGGCCAATACCAGGTAAAAGCATCACTGGATTCAAAAAGTGAGCTGCTAAAACCCGGTATGTATGCTACTGTAGATTTCCCGGTCCAGGGCAAAAGGAAGATGGGGACATTAATGATTCCCCGATCTTCACTTATAAAAAAGGGGCAACTACAAGGCGTTTATACCATTAGTGAGGATAACAGGGCATTGTTGAGATGGCTCCGACTTGGAAAAACATATGGAGAAAATATCGAAGTTCTATCAGGCTTGACTGCAGGCGAAAAGTATGTATTGTCTGCTGAAGGAAAGTTAGTCAATGGATCAAAAGTTAACTATTAAAATTCACCAATTAAAAAGTAAGAATAATGAAAGAAGGACTGGCGGGAAAATTGGCGAAAGGTTTTATTAGTTCTAAACTGACCGTTCTCCTGATGATCGTATTTATGGTTGTGGGCGTTTGGAGTTCATTTTTGATACCCCGTGAAGAAGAACCGCAGATTGATGTTCCTATGGCAGATATCTTTGTTGGTTACCCGGGTGCAAGTCCGAAAGAAGTAGAGTCGAGGGTAGTCAAGCCACTTGAGAAATTGATTTCAAATATCAATGGCGTTGAATATGTCTATGCCACGGCCATGGAAGAGCAGGCGATGGTCATTGTCCAGTTTTATGTAGGAGAAGATATTGAAAGATCTTTTGTCAAGCTGTATAACGAGATCAATAAGCACATGGACCAGATGCCGGCGGGAGTCACTTTTCCTTTGGTAAAAACCCGTGCCATAGACGATGTGCCCATTCTTGGATTGACCTTGTGGAGTGATAACTATGATGATTTTCAGCTAAGGCAAATGGCTGAGGAACTCAGTAATGAAATAGAGAATATTAGAGATGTTTCGGCAACTAATCTTATTGGTGGACGAAGCAGGCAACTTCGTGTTGTACTCGATAAAACCAAATTGTCTGAAAGCAAGATCGATTTTCTCAATATTGCCGGTATGATCCAGGCGAATAATCAGCAGTTAAGCGCCGGGACTTTTTCAAAAGGAGATGAAGAATTTTATATTAACACTGGTGACTTCCTCAAGAGTGTGAAAGATCTGGAACAGATCGTCGTCGGTGTCAATCAAGACCAGCCTGTCTACCTCAGGCAGGTTGCAGAAATAACTGATGGACCCGAGATCCCAAATAATTATGTATCCTTTGGATATGGAAATGCCAGTCCTGAAAAATCAAAGTATAGTTCAGAATACCAGGCTGTCACTTTATCTGTCGCAAAACGTAAAGGTGCTGATGCAATGAAAATTGCAGATGTTATAATATCCAAACTGGATCATCTTGGGCAAACACTTATTCCTGATGACGTTACTGTAGAAGTTACCAGGAACTATGGTGAAACAGCATCCCAGAAAGTATCTGAATTATTATTACATCTCTTCGGTGCAATTATCGCAGTAACTTTCGTAGTCATGCTTGCCATGGGATGGCGAGGCGGACTGGTTGTCTTTTTGTCTGTACCCATCACATTTGCATTGACACTGTTGAGCTACTATATGCTGGATTACACGCTCAACAGGATCACTTTATTTGCCCTTGTATTTGTAACAGGTATCGTGGTGGATGATTCAATCATTATCGCCGAGAACATGCACCGCCATTTCAAGATGAACAGATTACCATTCAAGCAGGCTGCATTATATGCAATCAATGAAGTAGGAAATCCAACCATACTTGCAACATTTACTGTGATTGCTTCAGTACTTCCCATGGCATTTGTGTCAGGATTGATGGGGCCTTATATGTCGCCCATGCCAATAGGGGCCTCCATAGCCATGTTGCTGTCTTTGTTTGTAGCATTGACCATAACCCCATACCTGGGTTATATTTTCCTGAGGGAAAAGGATAAGAATGGAAAGAAGAAAGTGAAAGCAGAAAAGGAATTATCAGATACGCTCATTTACAGAATATATAATTGGTTTGAAAGACCCCTTATTGAAAGTCGTATAAAAAGGTATTTATTCCTGGGTATTACATTTCTGCTATTGATCGGATCTGTGGCCATGTTTTTCACAAAATCTGTGGCGGTCAAGATGTTGCCATTTGACAACAAAAATGAGTTCCAGGTAATCATCGATATGCCTGAAGGAACCACTCTTGAACGGACCGCCGGTGTCACACGCGAAATAGCTCAATATATATCTCAAAAAGATGAGGTCATGAGTTATCAAAGTTATGTAGGTACATCTGCACCCATAACTTTTAATGGCCTGGTAAGGCATTATGACCTCAGAGGTGGTAGTAACATGGCCGATATCCAGGTGAATCTGACCGACAAACATGACAGGGATCTTCAAAGTCATGATATTGCAAAAGCCTATCGTCCCGGCGTTCAAAAAATTGCAGCAAAATATAATGCCAATGTTAAAATAGTTGAAGTGCCACCTGGACCCCCAGTCTTATCAACTATTGTTGCAGAAGTATATGGACCTGACTATGATGAACAGATAAGGCTCGCTGGTCAGGTTGAAGATATTCTAAGGAATACCGTTGATGTCGTTGATATTGATTGCATGGCTGAAGAAGACCAGAAAGAATTTGAATTTTCTGTTGACAAGGTCAAAGCAATGAATTACGGTGTGTCTCCTCAACAGATCTCTCAAACAATGAATATGGCATTATCCGAGAGACCTGTTTCTACCTTATACCAGGAAGAATCCCATACTCCAGTAGGTATTGTTCTTGCATTGGACGAATCAGACAAGTCTTCTGTTTCAGATATTTCTGCCCTGAAGATCAAATCGGCAATGGATCAGATGGTCAGCGTATCCGAGCTTGTCAATATCAAGGAGGAACTGAGAGAAAAGAATATATATCGAAAAAATCAAAAACGTGTCGTTTATGTGCTGGCAGATATGGCTGGAGAGTTGGAGAGTCCTGTTTATGCGATTCTGGGTATGTCAGATAAACTTAAGGCTATGGATCTGCCTGAAGGATTCTCTATGAATGAATTGTACCTTTCTCAACCCGAATTTGTAGATGACTATACAGTCAAATGGGATGGTGAATGGCAGATTACCCTGGAAGTTTTCCGAGATCTGGGTATTGCATTCCTGGGTGTCATCATCATCATATATATTCTGATTGTGGGCTGGTTCCAAAACTTCAAAGCGCCAGTTGTCATGATGGTTGCTATTCCGCTTTCACTGGTTGGAATTGTACTTGGACATTGGTTGATGGGGGCATTTTTCACTGCTACTT
>JAHHJO010000197.1:0-4322 GCA_018680275.1 Bacteroidia bacterium | reverse complement strand
ATCAATTGTCTTGTTTTTAATGGAAAAAGAAAGTCATGAGCTGGGGTTATTGTTTGCTTATTACCTGGCAAGGAATCTTGGTTGGAAAGTATATTACCTTGGTCAAAATGTTCCCCATATTGACCTTTTACATGTAGAAGAAATAACCTCCTGCAATCTATTTTTTACGACCGTAACTATAATTCGGAGTAATGAGACGATTAAAGCATTGGAGCAAATAGCCGATAATCTTAAAACACCTTTGTTAGTTGCCGGATCGCAGCAGATTTTAAATGCCATGGAATCCAATAAAGGCATACATGTTGTCAGCAAACCGGATGATTTTTCAGATTTCCTTGAAAGCTATCGCGCATAAAAATTATTCATGTCCATAGCCTGTATTAAAGTGTCACAAAAAAGTAATATGTGCCAGCTGTTATACTAAATCGCATTTTGATTATGTTAGCTAATACATGAGACTTAAAATTGTAATCCTGACCTTCGTTATTTCTTTCCAGTTATCTGCCCAGCAAAATCAAGATATATGGTTTACGGATGTGAATACCGTTCAATCATATGCTATGGACAATGACCTAAGCATCCTGATGGTGTTTTCCGGATCAGATTGGTGCAGGCCCTGTATCAAGTTCAAAAAGGACATTCTTGAAAACAATAGATTCAGGGAAGAGACTGGAGATAAAATTGCAGTTCTTCTCCTCGACTTTCCATCCAAAAAGAAAAATCAGCTGGATCCGGAATTATTAAAACATAATGAAGCACTGGCTGAAAGATATAACAGCTCCGGTGTGTTTCCCAGGATATTATTATTCAATGAAGACATGAGTGACTTCACCGAACTTAAATACAAGGGACAAACTGCTGATGAATTTATTAAACTCATAAACTAAGCATGTGAAATACCTGACCTTATTAGTTATTTCTGGCATATGCTCGGGGCTTTTTGCGCAAGCTTCTATTGTATCTGAAAAGGAAGTCATTAAGCTTATGGGAACAAGATTTGAGATTACTGCTACAGCAGAAAATCAATCTATTGCATCGGATGCCGTTAATGTTGCCATCAGGGAAATAGAGAGGATAGAAGCACTTATTTCTTCCTGGCAAAGGGAATCCCAGACTTCTCTTATCAATCGCAATGCAGGGATCCGGCCAGTTGAAGTTGACCGTGAATTATTCCAGCTTATAAACAGGTCTTTAAAGATATCAGCTTTAACAGGTGGTGCATTTGATATTTCATTTGCTTCAATGAACAAGCTATATCAATTTGATAAAAAAGAACACAGTTTGCCTTCCAAAAATGAAGTTGAAGCATATGTCAGTAAGATAGATTGGAAATCTATTATCCTTGACTTTGATCTCCAATCAGTTTTTCTTAAGAAGAAAGGAATGAGAATAGGTTTTGGAGGTATTGGAAAAGGATATGCTGCCAACAAGGCCCTTGATTTGCTTAAGAATATGGAAGGTGTAAAAGGGGCAGTGATCAATGCTTCTGGTGATTTGATCACATGGGGTGATAATGGCAAAGAAAATGGCTGGCCCATTCAAATCAGTGATCCTGCTGACATCACTTCAAGCCTGGGTTGGTTAACTGTCGAGGACATGTCTGTAGTTACTTCAGGTAATTATGAGAAGTACTTCACATCCAATGGTACCCGATATGCACATATCATTGATCCCCGGACAGGTTATCCAACAACAGGAATCAAAAGTGTGACTATCATCAGTCCTGATGCAGAAATCGGCGATGCCCTGGCAACTTCAATTTTTGTACTTGGCCTGGAACAGGGGTTGAGATTGATAAACCAATTAAAGGATATTGAAGGCCTGATCATAACAGATGACAACGAACTTCATTTGTCAGAAAATCTAAAATTAAATCAGATATGAATATGAAAAAGCGATTGAAATACGGGCTGGTCATTGGATCTGTTTTATTCGGAAGCTATGGATGTGTGAGTGTCAAATCCTACCAGAAGATGCAATTGAATGATAAAAACATGGCCCTTACAGATAAGAAGATTGAAAGCTTTGAAATCAATTATGAAGCATATCGTGAAGGCGCATCCGGGGGGAATGGCGGCAAAGTTGGCGGAGGTTGTGGTTGCAATTAAATCTAATAATAGTGTGAATATCTTATCTGTATGAAAAATATAATAATATCAACTTTTTTGCTGTTTTCTGTTTCCCTGGCAGGACAGGAAAATAATGTCATCAATGCCAATCCAGACTATGTCGAAATTGATTTGCTAAGCAGTTATTATTCACAAGATGGGGAAAATGGTGCAGTAACCGGAGGTATCGGAACAGAAAAGCTCGATGATATTTCAACAATATTTGTCCTGAATATTCCTTTGGACAGCACACGATCAATCAATGCGAGTTTTGGTGCAGATTATTACTCTTCCGCATCTACAGACAATATTGATTTTAACCCGAGTTCAGCTTCAAGTCATGACATCAGGGCATACGGTAATATCGGCTATACCAAATTAAATCTTCAAAGCGGATTTTCATATGGAGGAAGGATAGGGTTTTCAACCGAGTATGATTATACATCGGTCTCCGGGGGCATCAATCTGGGGCAGGTATTCAATAATGGGAATACAGAGATTGCCTTGAGCTTACAGGCTTTTATAGACCAATGGTCACTTTATTTTCCTGAAGAATTAAGAGGAAAAGTCGATGTACCCACAAAAAACAGAAACTCATATAATTCCCAGCTTACATTGTCGCAGGTGATTTCCAAAAAGATGCAGCTTTCTTTATCTGCTGAGGTAGTCTATATGGATGGATTATTATCTACACCTTTCCACAGGGTATACTTTGCTGATAACAATGGACTGGATATCGAACGTTTACCTTCTACGCGCCTTAAAATCC
This sequence comes from Bacteroidia bacterium, assembly GCA_018680275.1. Classification (GTDB taxonomy): domain Bacteria; phylum Bacteroidota; class Bacteroidia; order Chitinophagales; family Saprospiraceae; genus RFSX01. The sequence continues at coordinate 1,445 of JAHHJO010000197.1, read as the reverse complement.
CGGTATCCTTAAGACTGAATTATTATATATCGGACCTCATTAAATTAAGATCTTACTACCGGTTTTACAAGGACGATTATGGGATAAATGCACATACTGCAAGTATAGAATTACCAATAAATATTTCTGAGTCTGTCACCCTGTTTCCTTTCTACAGGTATCATACACAAAGTGCATCAGACTATTTTGCAGCTTATAAAACCCATTTGAGTACGTCTGAATTCTATTCAAGTGATTACGACCTCTCTGAATTGAGTAGTCATAAATATGGACTCGGTATTGAATATTCACCCTTGTATGGATTGGGCCGAATGAACATCCCTTTTACTGGGCGAGTTCTGAACCTATATGCATTAAGCTTGAGGGTAAGTCGATATACCAGGGATACCGGATTAACTGCTTTTTCTGCAGCAATAGGATTAAATATGCGATTTTAATTTTTTAATCACTTTTGCTGGATTACCCGCAGCAAAAGTGTAAGCTTCAATATCCCTGGTTACGACAGCGCCTGCGCCGATAGTTGTTCCATCTCCTATGCTAACCCCAGGACAAAGGATTGCACCACCTCCAATCCAGACATCGTTTCCGATTGAAACAGGCTTCCCGTTTTCCAGGCCGTTTGATCGTTCCTTTGGATCAAGTGGATGGGTAGCTGTATAGATCTGGACATTTGGGCCAATCATTACATTATTTCCCATTCTGACTTCACATACATCAAGGATAACACAGTTGTAATTCATGAAACAGTTGTCACCGACCATTATATTATATCCATAGTCACAATAAAAGGGAGGTTCTATCCATAAGTTTTTCCCAGCTTTGCCAAACAGTTCATAGAAGCATTTGTCCCTTTCTTCTTTTTTATCTTCAGTGAGACTGTTTATCTTCTGAAACAGCATTCTTGCTCGATACCGCTCTTTAGTCAAAGTCGGATCTAGCGCATTGTACAATGCTCCCGAAAGCATTTTTTCCTTCTCTGATCTCATTCCGGAAGATATTTTGCAGGTATGGGGTTTAATGGGGTTTCAGGTGTCCAGTAAATGGATTTTATCCAGTACCTGCTGCCGTCAAAAAACAACTGGATACTATTGATACCCCTGATAAATGGGTCCTTGTCAGTTTTGCTTCTGTAGGCGGCATAAGTACTCCAGATATGAATCAGGCTACCAAAGTGTTGTACCTCTCGTTTGATTTCTTTTTCATGAAATCCATTTTCGACAAGCCATGCGCCAGATGAGTCTATGTAATCCTGTGGACTTAGTACATTGTACTTGATTCTTCCGTCTTTATCAGCTGAACTGGGAATTAGTTTTGCTTCATGGGTAAATAAATTGTTGAATCTGTTCCAATCTCTTTCTACACCCTTGTCACCTGAGATGACTTCATATAAAACCGTCATGATGTTATCCAGTGATTTAACATCAGCTTCGTAATTCTGCGTTTGT
>JAHHJO010000280.1:0-10333 GCA_018680275.1 Bacteroidia bacterium | reverse complement strand
TCGTATGCCTGACCTTACATTCACTGGCACTGATCACCAGGTTTGTAAGAAGAAGTATTTTAAACGAACTTGAAAAACCTTATGTGCTGACCGCTTTATCGAAAGGATTAACCCGATCGCAAGTGATTACCCGACATGTTCTGCCAAATGCCCTTGTTCCTATTGTTACTTTGCTTGGAAGCATTATACCTGGTGCTTTTGCAGGATCTCTTGTCCTGGAGGTTATTTTTAATATTCCGGGTTTCGGACGCTTGTTATACACTTCGATCTCATACGCGGACTGGAATGTGAGTTACTGTATTATCATGATCATAGCTTTTGTAACCGTATTAAGTTACCTGTTAAGTGACATCCTGTACGCCTTTTTTAATCCTAAAATCAGATATGGACAATCATGAAAATCCTTGATCACTTATCGGCATTCGGGATAAGCAGAAAACAGGCATCTGCTGTTCTTGTTTTTATACTGATTGCACTATTACATCCCTTTCTTGCAAATGATAAATACATCATGGGTAAATCTGAAGATGGTATTCAGTTTTTTTCAGACAAAGAAGGTTCTTCTTTTGGAATACCTGCATTGATACCCTATGCTGCAAACAGTATTGACAGGGAAAACAGAAGTGTTGGTCCATTTGACAAACAAAATGTCAGGTCGTTGTATCATCGTCATTGGCTTGGGACAGATTCATTAGGCAGAGATGTACTGGCCGGTTTGATTCATGGAAGTTTTCTTGCCCTGATGATTGGTCTGGCCGCATCACTACTCGCCTTGCTCATTGGAGTCATTATGGCTTATATTAGTGCTTATGTCGGGGATGACCGGTTTAAATTGAGCCGGGGTTATCTCATAATATTAATTATAGCCTTTCTGATTGCCGTCTTTTATTTTGTTTACTCAGCCTATGTAACCCGTGCACTGATTATTATCCTGTTTGGCGCTTTGATGTATTTCCTAAGGTATCTAACCAGGAAGAAACCCATGTCTGCCAGGAGAATCGGTGTCCCTTTTGATATTATTGTACAGCGATTGATTGAGATCTTTCGTTCCATCCCTGCCCTTTTCCTGATCCTGATACTTCTCCCGATACTTGGAAGACCCAGTTATTGGAATGTCATAATCATCATAGGATTAATACGCTGGCCTGTCATCACAAGGCACCTGAGAGGAGAAATATTCAATATCAAAGAAGAAAATTATATACTGGCCGGAAGACGTGTCGGTCTGAGTGATCTGCATCTTTATCTTCGCTATGTCCTTCCACTGACAATGAGTCCTATAATTATTGTAACTGCGTTCGGTTTTTCGTCAGCGATACTTCTGGAATCAACATTATCTTTCCTTGGTATTGGTGTACCCCTCGACCAGGTCACTTGGGGTGGCATTCTTAAAGAAGCAAGAATAGATTTCAGCTCTTGGTGGCTTGCACTTTTCCCGGGAATTTGTATTTATCTGTTGGTTTACCTGTTTAATGCTATTGGAGATTCAATCAATGAAAAACTAATAAACAGCCAGGTGAGTATAAACAGGAATTAACTCCCCATTTTTTTGCGTTGTTTTTTGGAGAAAAGATTCGACTTGCCGCGCTTGGAACTCATATTTCCGTCCTTGTCTGTTTTATACATATACTCATCCTGCTGGTTACAGCCTTCTGCTGTTTTACAGGAACTGATCGTCATAAATAATCCGAAAATGAGTAAAAATCCAAGTACTGTGATCCTGTTTTTGTTCTTCATGAATATGTTCTTGTTTTAATAAATCTTCCAGGCAAGTAAGCATAAAACCGTAAAATAGGGTGAAAAATTGCCAAAACCCCTATAAAATAAGGCTTTTTTAACTTGATTTTATATTATATTTTTTGTTTATATGACTTAATGACCTAATTTTGGGGCGATTTATTATTTATTTAATTTAAACATGAACTCATGAATAAAGGAGATTTAATCAATGCCGTTGCTGACAAAGCAGGAATTACTAAATCAGAGGCGACAGAAGCAGTGGGATGCGTTTTTGGTGCCATTGAAGGCTCACTTAAAAAAGGTGACAAAGCATCATTTGTTGGTTTTGGTACATTCTCAACTTCGAAAAGAGCTGCCAGAGAAGGAAGAAATCCTGCTACAGGTGCAACAATAAAAATTCCTGCTAAAACTGTTGTTAAGTTTAAGCCAGGTAAAGCTCTAGCTGATTCAGTAAACTAATCGTTTCCTGAATACTAAAACTTTTAAGAAGGCAGGCTGAGCTTGCCTTTTTTTTTTGAATCTTTGACCAACACTATGAATGATATAGAAAATTTGAAGCGTATTGCTTCACAGGTGCGACGTGATATAATCCGTCAAACCAATATGGCCAGCTCAGGCCATCCTGGAGGTTCCCTGGGGTGTGCAGATTTTCTGACACTTCTCTATTTCAAAATTATGGATCACAATCCTGCATTCAATATGGATGCGGCAAACGAAGATGTGTTCTTCCTTTCAAACGGGCACGTGTCTCCGCTTTTCTATAGTATCTTATCCCGTGCAGCTTATTTTCCTGTTTCAGAACTGGCTACCTTCAGGAAACTGAATTCCCGATTACAGGGTCATCCGGCGACACATGAAGGACTGCCTGGAGTGCGGGTGGCAAGTGGATCACTAGGTCAGGGGTTATCAGTGGCCATTGGAATGGCACTTACAAAAAAATTGAACAAAGACAACAAAACCGTATACGTACTCTCAGGCGACGGAGAACTACAGGAAGGTCAGATCTGGGAAGCAGCCATGTTCGCAGCACATCACAAGGTTGACAACCTCGTTTTAACAGTCGACTGGAATGGCCAGCAAATTGACGGACCTAATGATGAGGTTATTTCACTGGGTGACCTAAACGGGAAGTGGACTTCATTTGGTTGGGAAGTCCTTGAAATGGATGGTCATGATTTTAATGATATGATCGCCACCCTGGAAGAAGCCAAGTCAAAATGCAAAAACGGGAAACCTGTATGTATCCTGATGAAAACAGCGATGGGTAAAGGTGTTGATTTTATGGAAGGCACACACCATTGGCATGGCAAAGCACCAAATGCCGAGCAGACAGAAATAGCTTTATCACAATTAGAAGAAACTTTAGGAGATTACTAATGCTGGAAAACTTCAACTATACAGAAAAGAAAGCCACCAGAGACGGTTTTGGTGCCGCAATGACGGAACTCGGACGCGAAAATCCCGATGTCATTGCCTTGTGTGCCGACCTTGTTGGTTCATTGAAGATCAATAAATTTATAGAAGAAAATCCTGATCGGTTCTTCCAGGTCGGCGTTGCAGAAGCCAATATGATGGGTATTGCTGCAGGACTAGCCACAGGAGGAAAAATTCCGTTTACAAGTACCTTCGCCAATTTCTCGACTGGTAGAGTGTATGACCAGATCAGGCAAAGTATCGCATATTCTCATAAAAATGTAAAGATATGTGCCTCTCATGCAGGCCTGACTCTTGGAGAAGACGGTGCGACACACCAAATCCTTGAAGATATCGGCTTGATGAAAATGCTGCCGGGAATGGTTGTTATTAATCCGGCAGATTTTAACCAGACCAAAGCAGCTACTAAAGCCATTGCAGATTATTACGGTCCTGTATATCTCAGGTTTGGACGACCGGGGTGGCCCGTTTTTATGCCCGAAGGAAACTTTGAAATCGGCAAGGCGATTATGATGAATGAAGGTTCAGATATTACACTGGTTGCGACAGGTCATATGTTGTGGTATGCTGTGGAAGCTGCCAAAAGCATGGAAGCAGAAGGCATCAGCGTGGAATTAATAAATATTCATACGATCAAGCCACTCGATAATGAAGCCATCCTTAAGTCTGTCAGAAAAACAGGGAAATGTGTTGTTGCCGAAGAACATCAAAGACTGGGAGGTCTTGGTGAATCGATCGCCGGATTATTGGCTGAACACCATCCCAGTCCAATGAGATTTGTTGCCGTGAAAGACACCTTTGGTGAAAGCGGCAAACCAGACCAACTGTTGGAAAAGTACGGTCTGAGCATCAATGACATTATAAAAAATTGTAAAAGTCTCCTTGGCTGATAAATCTGACAAAGCCATACTTTATCGGTAACAAAAAGCGCGGTATTTCTATCTTTGCTGCCACAAAATAATATACGAATGAAATTTGGTACAAAGGTAATTCACGCTGGTGTCAGTCCTGATCCTTCAACAGGTGCGATCATGACACCAATTTTTCAAACTTCTACTTATGTTCAGGATCGTCCCGGAGATCATAAAGGTTTCGAATATGCCAGGACACAAAACCCAACTCGTACTGTTCTAGAGAATAACCTGGCTGCATTGGAAAATGGAAAACATGGGATATGCTTCTCCAGCGGCATGGCAGCTATGGATGCCTTGATCAAATTATTGAAATCAGGTGATGAAGTAGTATCTACCAATGATCTCTATGGGGGATCATATCGTCTTCTTACAAAAGTATATAGCCAATTTGGGATCAAATCACATTTTGTTGATCTCACGGATGTTTCCAGCCTGGCTCCTGTTATCAATGAAAACACTGCTCTGATCTGGATCGAAACACCTACCAACCCAATGTTGAACATTATCGATATTGAAGCAGTATGTGCTGAAGCCAAAAAAAGAAATATACTTACCGTTGTAGACAACACCTTCGCATCACCTTATCTTCAGAACCCGCTGGACCTTGGTGCCGATATTGTCATGCACTCCAGCACGAAATACCTGGGGGGACATTCCGATGTGGTTCAGGGTGCCATTATCACTTCAAATAAAGATATCGCTGACAAATTATATTTCATACAAAACGCTGCAGGTGCCGTTCCAGGTCCCCAGGATTGTTTCCTGATGTTACGTGGTATAAAAACATTACATCTCAGGGTTCAGAGGTCATGTGACAATGCAAGGAAGGTTGCCGCATTCCTGAAAGGACATCCTAAAGTATCCAAAGTCTATTATCCTGGTTTTGAAGACTCAAAAAACCATGCTGTATGTAAAAAACAAATGAGAGACTTCGGTGGAATGGTTTCCTTTGATCTTCATGATAACAGCATAGAATCAGCACACAAAGTTCTAAGCGGAACACATCTTTTCAGTTTAGCGGAGTCACTTGGTGGTGTCGAATCCCTGATTGGTCACCCTGCTTCAATGACCCACGCTTCCATTCCTCGTGAAGAGCGTATGAAAGTGAATCTGACCGACTCGCTAATCAGGTTAAGTGTGGGTATTGAGGACTCTGATGATTTGATCAGTGATTTGAATCATGCCTTGAGATGACATTTGCTTTACATACCCATAGACATATGATTTAAATCATATGTCACTAATAGACGACGACACAAGATTCCCGACGTGTGATTATCACACGTCTATCCTCGCAGATGATCCTGTGACTACTATTTAAATGGTAGACATTCCCTCTCCTCGTCTGCACGCTGTTAATCAGACTACCGTTGTATCGTAGAATACATCCATAATTCATTAAATCCAAATCCCTATCTTTAAAATAATCATTACAATCATGAACAATAACCAACCCTTCAGTATCAAATACTGGGCAGAAGAAGACAGGCCCCGTGAAAAACTCTTACTCAAAGGCAGACAAAACCTCAGTAATGCCGAACTCATAGCAATACTAATAGGTTCAGGCACCAAGGAGCTTTCGGCTGTACAGTTGTCCAAAAATATTCTTATACGTTTTGATAACGATCTGAACGAACTGGCCCGGCTCCAGGTAGCCGACCTGAAAAAATTTAAAGGAATCGGCGAAGCCAAAGCAGTGAGCGTTATCGCAGCATTGGAGCTTGGCAGAAGAAGACAAATAAGTACATCATCTGTCAAGTCAAGGATTACGTCAAGCAAGGATGCTTACAAACTATTGGCAGGAGATCTTCGTGACCTTAATCATGAAGTATTCAAAATACTTCTGTTAAACAGAAACAATCGTGTTCTTCGCACCGAAACTATAAGTATCGGTGGTATTGCCGGAACCGTAGTCGATCCCAAGATTATTTTCAAAAAAGCTCTTGATCACCATGCTTCTTCAATTATCCTTTGCCATAATCACCCCTCAGGCAACCTGAACCCATCCAGGCAGGATATAGAAATCACAAAGAAAATAGTTGAGGCCGGGAAAGTCATCGAAATACAAATCCTTGACCACCTGATCATCTCCTATGAAGGATATTTCAGTTTTGCAGATGAAGCCCTTATTTAAGCTTGTCAAAACTTAACATTAGAATATGGATTTATATGTCAATTTGATATACCTTCGATTGTTACAAAACCGCTGGAGTTAAAATATTTCTTCACCTGGAAATCTATGCCATGAAGCTCCGGAATATCTCTGAAAAACTCGTTAATCTTCACAGTGACCTTCTCGAAAATGAATCATATTTCAGGGAGGCTTGCAAAGACCTTCACCCTGATTTCTGTGAAAGTGGTTTAAACTTATGCAGATACCTGCACCTGCGAACTCATGATCTAAGAAAAATACATGATGACTTGTCTGAAGTAGGGATATCTTCCCTGAGAAGTCCTGAAGCCTACGTTTTGGAAAATCTGGGTAATACAATAAAATTGCTTCATTTATTACAGGATGATAAATGGAATCCAACAATAAACGTTAAGTCAATTGGGTATAAACAGGGACAAAAACTTCTGAAAGATCACACAAGAAAACTGTTTGGTGGACGTCCCTATAAGAAATCACCCCATATCATGATTACAATGCCAACCGAGGCAGCAAGTGACTATAAACTTGTTAAAACCCTGATAGATTCAGGTATGAATATCGCTCGGATCAACATGGGACACGATAATAGTAAAACATGGAGAAAAATTGCCAAAAACGTCAGGAAGGCCTCAAAAAATTCCGAGAGAAAATGTAAGATATATGTAGACCTTTCGGGTCCCAAGATTCGTACTGGTAAGATCTCAACACTTAAAGCCTTTAAAAAGAAAAAGAAAAAAGATGTTAAACCTTACATTCGCTTAAATAAAGGCGATAAACTTTTCCTTCATAAAAAAGATGTACCGGGTTATCCGGCAATCGTAGATAAAAAAGGAAAGACAATCCGACCGGCCGGTATTTCTGTTTCACTTCCTAAAATCATTGATGATGCCAAGGTAAAAGACAGGCTTTATTTTGATGATGGGAAAATAGCATGTGTTGTAAGGGAAAAACATGAACATGGCCTGATCCTCGAAGTGAAAAAAACCGGCTTATCAGGGTCCAAACTGAAAGAAGAGAAAGGAATCAATCTCCCTGATACAATACTTCATACACCCTCTCTTACCAGATCAGATTTAAAAAACCTTGATTTCGTTGCAAAGTACGCAGATATCGTTGGATATAGCTTTGTGCGTCATCCATCTGATGTCAGAATGCTGCGGTCAGAATTGCGGAAAAGAAAAGCAGAAGGTATCGGTGTTGTACTCAAGATCGAAAACAAGGAAGCATTTGATAACCTGGCATTACTTTTACTTGAAGCAATGAAGGGTTCTCCTGTGGGCGTTATGATCGCTCGTGGCGACCTTGCGGTAGAAATTGGCCTTGAAAGGATTTCCGAGGTACAGGAAGAAATTCTTTGGCTATGTGAGGCTTCTCATGTTCCCGTGATCTGGGCTACACAAATATTGGAAAGTATGGCTAAAAAAGGTATGGCAACCCGTGCAGAAATAACTGACGCTGCCATGAGTGTCCGTGCAGAATGTGTTATGCTTAATAAGGGGCCATATATTACAGAAGCTACAATTATGCTGAAAAGGATCCTGGATAAAATGCTCAAGCACAATACAAAAAAGAAAAATCAACTTCGTGCTCTGAATATTGCAAGTGCGTCACTTAAGAAAATCCTGCCAGAGACCATTGAAGAAGCCGGACTACCCGTTCCTGTTTCGCATTATCAAGATATGGTGTTTTCTTAAGTTCGTGACTTCATAGATATTTAGTACAATTTTTTTCGAGTGGAAATCAATAGTGAAATCCGAAATCACTAATACATGAAACCTTATAACCAGGTAGCTTTATTTCAAATTTCCAACAATTAATTCTTATCACAACCAGACTCAGCTATCTTTGTTATACTAAGAATGGAGAATAAGCAAGAGTTAGACCTGGTTGTGCTTTCTAAAGTCCTTAAACTGGCTAAGCCATACAAAGGGCTGTTTATCCTGTCCATTACCCTGGCCATCTTTCTTGCCCCGATTTCCAATATTCGTCCCTACCTGATCGGTATGATGGTAGATGATTGCATTTTTGCCTCCGACCATGAATGTCTCCTCAGAATGGCAGGCATATTTCTTTTATTTGTAATTGCTGCTGCCTTTCTACGCTATGTTTTCATTTATTATTCTTCAGTACTTGGTCAATCTGTCATCAAGGACTTGCGGGTTTACGTTTTTGAACATGTCACGAAGCTTAAGCTTCGTTTTTTTGACCAGACACCCATTGGTCGACTGACGACAAGAACGATCAACGATGTTGAGGCCATCAACAATATTTTTACCCAGGGTGTTTTAACAATGCTGGCAGACATTCTGGGCATATTCGCCGTAATAGGTTTTATGTTATTGGATAGCTGGCGCCTAACTTTGATCTGTCTTGCCACACTTCCACTAATGATCCTGGCCACATATATCTTTAAGGAAAAAGTAAAGGTTTCCTTTCAAAGAGTTCGTAATGAAATCTCCAAAATGAATTCTTTTTTACAGGAACAGATTACAGGTATGCAAGTCGTACAGATGTTCAATGCTGAAAAACAGGAGGCTGAAAAATTCAGGAACATCAACAGGAAATATACAAAAGCCAACCTCGATGCCATTGAATATTACGCCATCTTTTATCCCGTTGTTGAACTCATCTCAGCAATCGGTCTGGCCTTACTGGTATATTGGGGATCCAAAGGTATATGGAACCATACAATCAGTGCTGGCGCATTCGTTTCGTTTCCAATGTATCTGCAGATGTTGTTTCGCCCAGTCAGAATGCTTGCTGACAAATTCAATACACTGCAGATGGGACTTGTGGCGGCTGACCGTGTTTTTAAATTGCTTGAAGATGAAGCATATATAAAAGACTATGGAGATAAAGAAGTATCTAAGCTGAAAGGAGCTGTAGAATTCAAGGGTGTGTCTTTTGCATATGACAATAAAAACTATGTCCTCAACAATATAAATTTCAAGCTGGAAGCCGGAAACACCCTGGCCCTGGTTGGTAGCACAGGATCAGGAAAGTCAACAATCATAAATATCCTGAACCGGTTCTATGAAATCCAGAATGGCTCTATTCTTATTGACGGAACCGATATTAAAAAATACAAACTGCATCATCTTCGTGAACGATTGGCTATGGTTCTCCAGGATGTATTTCTTTTCAACGGAACCGTTCTGGAGAATATAACATTGATGGATGAAGCGATAGATATGGAAACCGTTATCGAAGCCTCAAAAAAAATAGGTGCGCATCCGTTCTTTGAAAAACTACCGGATGCATACAATTTCCATATCACTGAACGTGGATCCAATTTGTCAATGGGTCAAAAACAATTGATCTCTTTTGTACGGGCCCTGGTTTTTGATCCGGATATCCTGATTCTTGATGAAGCTACTTCTTCAATAGATTCCGAAACAGAGTCGATTATCCAGTATGCAATTGAAAAACTGATAGAAAAAAGGACATCAATAATTATCGCACACAGACTGTCAACTATACGTCATGCAGATAAGATTCTTGTTCTTGAAAATGGTCGGGTTGTTGAAGAAGGATCACATAATACCTTGCTGGAATTGACAGAAGGGAAATACAGGAAGTTATATGAAAAACAATTCGATCAGAGTATGGTATGAGTTGAATTATTGTTTTGAATCGCGTAATTCCTTCCTTTCATCCAAAATTCCGGCAACTTAATCATGGAATAATTAAATTCACACTAAGAAAACTGTATTTGCACGATGAACGAAATCAAATATAAAACCAACCCGATAGCCGGTATCATAGCTCTTGTTTTTATTGTATTTATGATATGGCTGGTTTTCAATTTCGTAAAAGGCTTGTTTAGCATATTAAGCTTCCTTGCTATTCCTTTGTTCATTTTGGCTGTCATCTTCAATTACCAGGTGGTAGGAGATTACTTTAAATGGATCTATACCCTATTTAAAAAAGAGCCTGCAAAAGGTTTATTGGCAGGAGCAGGAACTGTCATTGGTTATCCCGTAGTTGCAGCATATCTGTTTTTTAAAGCATTTTCAAACAGGAAGATCGCTGCGAAAAAAGAAGAAAAGAAACCTGGAGAATATATAAAGTTTGAAGAAATGGAAGAAGACGA
>JAHHJO010000547.1:0-4947 GCA_018680275.1 Bacteroidia bacterium | reverse complement strand
CTTCTAGGTCTATTCTTAAAAACTGGTTAAAACCAGCATCTACAATTCTTTTTTTATGGGTTGTTTTACGGGAATGATCCGTTATAATGTATGATTCGATTCCAGAATAAGTACAAATATCCCTTATTAAATATCCTGCGGCGTCATCTCCACAAACGCTTAACAATACAGGATTCAGATTTAGTCCTCTCAAATTAATGGCCACATTACCGGCACCTCCAAGACGATCAGTCGTGGATGTTTGCCTGAGCAATGGAACATCAGCCTCAGGGGAATCACCCAAATGTTCTCCTACAATGTAAGTGTCAAGCATGACATCACCCAGAACCAGGATTATTTTTTCTTTTTCACTCACCAATAACTTGCTTAATTTCTTGTGTAAAGATGTCTAAGTTTGCCTGATTTTCCTCAAAAAATACGGTACATAAATCAGAGAAATTTTCAGAATCAACCTCGAGCAAGTGTTGAATCCACTGGTCTAACTGGTTTTTCTTTTCAATGACAAACAGTAGTTCTTTTGATTTGAGTAATTGTGCCATTGGAAATTTCCTGATGTTTGGTCCTGTAATTACAGGGATGCCATAAACAAGGGGTTCAAGAACGTTATGTGGACCTTTTTCAAAACCGGCACCTACATATGCTACATCAGCATTCCCATAGAGATGTTTCAAGTCGCCCAGGGTATCAATTATGAGCACTTCATGTTTAAAAGTATGGATTGATTCAGAATATAAGCTGGTACCTCTCTTTATTTTGTCTTTGAAAGCAGAAATACTATGTTCATCAATATCATGGGGGGCAATGATGAAATTATACCCGGGATTGGAATTAATATAGTTGCATATCATTACTGATTCAAAAAGGGTACAAGAACCAAAAATTATGGTTTGTTGTCCGGGTTTCGACCATTGGATGATAGTTGCATTTTGCTTGTTCAACTGAACCTGTTTAATTCTAGTGTCTCCAAGAATACTGATATTGTTGAAACCTTTTTCCTTCAGGATCTCATAACTGGCTTTGTTATGACAAAATATTTGATGACTTGATTTAATGAGATTTAGAAAAGCTTTAAAGAAAGGATTAAATAGATAATGATCCCGATTCATATGCAAGGAAGTAAAATAAAAAGGGATCTTCCTGGCTTTAAGTATCCTGAGGAAATTAAACCAGAATTCATATTTAATAAATACGACAAAATCAGGATCAATTACTTCAATATATTTCTCATGTAAATTGGCAATATCTTTCTCCAGGTATATTTTCAAAAAGCGTTCATCTTCAAAGTGAATGTTTTCATATCCGGACGGAGAATAAAAACTGATCACAAATTTCAGATCCGGGAAATGACTTTGTAATGTCCTGATCAAAGGCCTGGACATTTCAAATTCTCCATAAGAGGCAGCATGTATCCAGCCTATTTTCTGATTCTTCCAGTCTTTAAGTTTTGGACTGATATTTTGGAGTTGATTCTTTCTGCCCTTGATCCAGGAGTCTGCCTTTTTGTTGAAGAAAGCACTAAGAAAAACCAAAAAAGTATATAGTCTGATTAATAAGGAATAGATTATAAACATTATCAATAGAATATTTCTTCAGGTTCACGCATATCTTTCAGAGGTATAAACCACTTTAAATTCAGTCCGATCAAAAGATCAAATCTATTGCCTGATGGTTTTTCCATTGTATCAAAATTTACTGCACGATTACTGCTGGTTATGCCTTCAGTAAATTCAATAGCAATCTTGAAATTGACATTATTTGTTTTACTCAGATGCAGATATGACAATGATTGTTTAAAAGCAGGGCCAACAGTATTACGATCATAGCCTTTTTTGTATTCGCCTTCGAATTGCGTTGCATTCCTTGTATCATCCTGGATCCTGATTTTGTGTTGCAGAACTCCTATGCCAAAACTTGCTGCCAACCCACTTCTGTCGTTCCCCTTTTGGGGTACAAGTGTCTTTTGAATGTAAGCGCCAAAGTATGTGCCTCTTTGACGCAGGAAAATATCAGCATATTCGCCATCAAAGCCAAGAATCGCACCATTGCTGGTCCTGGCATTTGCAAGCACGTCTTCTTTGACTTCACTTCCAAAAAGAAATAGACCTTCCAGACCATATGAACCATTCCAGGATTGCTTAAACCAGTCCAGAGACAATCCGGCATGAAAATTCAGGCCAAATCTATCTGCCATATCTGCTGCTGGAATGTTTAAGCCATAACTTATGCCGACACCAAAAAAATCGCCTTCTTTATTTTTTTCCTGTGCATTCAATTGAATGGACAGGAAAGACAATATTATGAACCAAAACCGCTTTCTAAACATGTAGCTAAATTAAACAAATGTGATACGCAGTGATTGAATTGTGAAGAAATACCATCAAATTTGTCAGGTAGGTCATGAAAAAGAAAAAAATATAAGAAGAACATGGAAATAAGAATGGTTGATCTCAAATCACAATATGAAAAAATCAAACCGGAAATTGATGAAGCGATTCAGCAAGTCATCGATTCTACTGCTTTTATTAAAGGACCTTATGTAAAAAACTTTGCCGATAACCTGGCTTCGTTTCTTGGCGTAAATCATGTTATTCCTTGTGCCAATGGTACCGATGCACTGCAAATTGCCTTGATGGCACTGGACATGAAACCAGGTGATGAGGTGATTACCACGCCATTCACATTTGTTGCCACCGTTGAAACGATCGTCTTACTGGGACTCAAACCGGTGTTTGTGGATGTAGACCCGGATACTTTCAATATTGATCCAAATCTTATCGAAGCTGCCATTACCGACAGGACCAAATGTATTATCCCTGTTCATTTATTTGGTCAGTCTGCAGATATGGATAGAATTATGAAGATTGCATTGAATCATGATTTATATGTCATCGAAGATGCTGCGCAGGCTATCGGAGCGAATTACACTTATGAAGGAAAAGAGAAAAAGTGCAGTACGATTGGAGATATAGGTACTTTTTCATTCTTTCCGTCAAAAAATCTGGGATGTTTCGGAGACGGTGGTGCCATTTGCACCAACAATGAACAACTCGCTCATAAAATAAACTTGTTGGCAAATCACGGGTCCAGCAACAAATATTATTATGATGACATCGGTGTCAATAGCAGGTTGGATGCTATACAGGCTGCTGTCCTGGATGTCAAATTAAAATACCTGGATGAATACAATCTTGCCAGGAGAAAAGCAGCAGACAGCTACGATTCTATGCTTTCTGATATTGAAATTCTTCAAACTCCGGTACGCGCCAGGGATAGAAATCATGTATTTCACCAATACACACTCAAAATTGGATCCTCAAGAAATGAAATACAGTCATTATTAAGAGAAGCAGGAATCCCATCCGCGATATATTATCCGGTACCTTTATATTCTCAATCGGTATATAAGAAATATGATGTAAAAAAAGGAGGATATCCGGTTACGGAATCACTGTGTAATTCAGTACTTTCGTTACCAATGCACTCCGAACTGAATGAAGAAATGCAAATACATATCACAAATCATCTTAAAGAGGCTATTCAAAAATCAGGCATATACAGTCATGTATAAATTGTATTTCATTCTTTTTATTCTATTCAGTTTTGTTGGTTTCTCAAACCTTAGTGCGCAGCAGATCTTTGTGACCCCTGAAGAGATTATCGAAGAAATGAACAGGCGCGGGCTGAATGAAGAAGATGTGAAAGCAGAATTGTTAATTCACGGTATCGATCTAAATACACTGGATCCTGCCCAGATGAGTTATGAACAGATTCAGAAAATAGAACAGATTATTCTGAACATGGAGAGTGAAGTGAATTCCAGGAAGTCAGAAAACCAGGCTAGTCCCGAACAGGTGCAAGAGCTAAAAGATACGATTAAGAAACCTGTTGTTATTCCTGAAAAAGTAATATCTGAGGATGAATTGATTCCAGCGACGATTTTTGGTCAGGAATTATTCAGACAGGGCTCTATCAATTATTTCGAAGAATCTGACGAAATAAATGCACCTGCAAGCTATATCCTGGGTGCCGGAGATGAACTTGTAGTTTCAATCTGGGGAAGATCCCAGCTGGATGAAAATTTTATTTTAGGCAAAGATGGATTTATCCGTATAGCAGAAGGCAAACAAAGGGTCTTCCTCCGGGGATTGAGTCTTGAACAGGCAAGGAATAAACTGAAATCAGTTTTGTCAAGGATTTACAGTTTTGGTCCGGGCGAATTTGACTTGTCCTTAAAATATTCCCGAACTGTCAGGATAAGTATTTATGGGGAGGTTTATGAAAACCCGGGATCATATACAATTCCTGCTTTCAATTCTGCATTCAACGCTCTCAGCCTGGTGAAAGGACCAGGGGACATAGGTAGTTTGAGGAAAATTCAGTTGCAGAAAAATTCAGGGGAATTATTGACAATGGACCTTTATGCATTATTAAGTGATCCTTCTCGCCAATATGATTTTTTCCTTGAAGACAATGATGTTATCCTGGTGCCTGTTTCTGAAAACATTGTCTCTATCGAAGGTGCTGTAAAAAGGCCTATGAAATACGAACTGCTCGAAAATGAAGGCCTGAAATCCCTGATAGAATATTGTGGAGGGTTTTCGGAACTCGCTTATAAAAAGAAGGTTCAACTCACAAGATTTGAAGATGAAAAGCAAAAGATCATAGATATTGATTTCAATGCTCTTGCCAGATCCGGTGATGATTTCACGCTTCAGCATGGTGACCGCATTGTAGTTCCTGAAATTGAATCAGAATACCGGAATTATATTGAGGTCAGGGGAGAAGTATTCAGTGAAGGACAATATGAGCGCGAACCTGCAATGAAACTTTCTGATGTAGTCAGGAAGGCAGGAATCAAAAGTTCAACCAGTACAGAACTCATTTATATTACAAGGACGAATGAGAATGGTCTGACAGAAGTTTTAAAACTGAATCTTGAAACAGCTT
>JAHHJO010000581.1:0-4670 GCA_018680275.1 Bacteroidia bacterium | reverse complement strand
GTTCTATAGATGGATCCATTTCAAATCCATCAATGGCAAGCAATCTTTGATCTGTGAAATCATTTAAAAACCGCCGGGCAGATCCCTGGAGACCGAAACCTATTGCAATTTTCTCGAATTTGATCTTATAAGAATATTTAATGATTGCATCAAGTTTTTCCTGGATACCTATTGTTGACCTTTGCATTTGAAATCCAAAGCCAATATTCTTTGGAATGATTGGGATATCTGCATTGATAATCTGATCCGAGGGCGCACCTTCAATACCGGCCCACTGTTGCCTGTAAACCATGGAAATATCAGTCGATTTGCCAAATGGCGTAAAGGCCGGGTTAAAAATGGATTTATTGTATGCAAACTGAGTTAGCTGGTTTTCCTGCTGCGAATAGCATTGAGTGAAAAAGAAAAGTGATATGACAACCAGAGCAAATCTCATCAGAATTCAATAATTATAAAACCCTGGAATATACCTTGATTTTCACCGAGATTAAGCACATAAAAATAACTGCCTGCCGGTAAAGATTCTCCATTAAAACGACCATCCCAGTCATTGTTGTATGGTGATGCTGAAAAAATAACATCTCCCCATTGGTTATAAATATTCAGTCTATTATCGGGGTAGGCGTTATTTTCGAGACATTCAATTGTAAAATAATCATTATACCCATCACGATTAGGTGTTATAATATTTCCGATCCGGCAGTCTTCGTTACCTTCAATAGATATTGTTACATGTGCGTCATCACATTCATCCTGGCATGATTCGTAGCATATAGTATAGTCAAATTCGATATTTTCTGATATTCCTGGAACCGGAATATATTGTACCTGCCCATCGGTGAAAGAGATATTGCCATGATTCAAATTTGAAAACTCTATAAGAGCAATGGGGTAAGATATTTGATCATTCTGAAGAATATCAAGCACTATTGCCTGACTGTATTGTATTGTGAAATCATCATCATTAGCCACAGGTTTATCCAGTACAATGAGTTCAGTGGTATCATTATAGAAGTCTATGCATTGTTTGAAACTACTTGAAAGAATAATTTGATTTAAACCGATATTTAAATTACTGACTAATATTTCAAAAGGCTCAATTTCGCTAATAACAAGATCTGCATTCGGACTTGAATAATTGACAGGATATGACTGTGGGTTATTGATGTTTATTGAGACTGATGTTTCACCACAGACAATATATGAAGGAAGCTCTGTGATTGCACCCTGTGAAGGTATTTCATTAAACTCAAGGAGTAAATCATTACTCAAGTCTGACTGACAATCGTTTAATTCGATAACTGCAGTCAGAGTATATTCTTTTTGCACGCCGGTATTAAGGAAAGAAAGATCAAAACATGGTGAATCCTGTTCCAGGATTACCTGTCCATTAAGCCGGTTAATCAATATGTAATTAACATCGCCGGTGACAGGATAACTTTCCAGGCAAATATCAATTGATTCAACTTCGTTGATGCAGAATCCTAATGTATCTATAGGAAATGAGGGTGGTGCCGGTTTCGTAAGCACTGAAAGATTGATTATATCCGAGGATGGAGAGATACATGAACCTAATTCAATATACAAGCTGTATGTTCCTTCATCTGTAGTGTTGATGTTTTGAATTTCCAAATTTGGTGCACTGGTTATTATTGGGCCCTTTGGTGTATTCCAGACATAGGATGCACCATTTATCGTCTCGGTGGAAAAGATTAAATTGTCACCTTCACATATGATTCCCAAACCATTGATATTTGGTTTTTCTGGAATAACAGGGTTATCCAGGAATATCGATTCAGACTTCTCGGATCTGCAGTCATTGAAGCTCTGAACAACAGTATAGTTTCCAGCAAAATTATTATTGAAGCCGTTTATCTTCAGGAATGGTTCGAATGTGGTTACCAGTCCTAATGGTGTGGTCCATAACCATTCAACCATTTGACCGGATACTGGATTCTGAATGACGATTTCAAAAGTATCACCAATACAAGGATGATTTGACAATTGAATTTCAGGTATTTCTGGCTTAATCGTAATTTCTACTTCTGTGGTAGCAGGAGATGAAGCACAGTTTTCTTTAATAACCTGTAAAGTATATGTTCCGTTAATTGAAGAATCAAGCATTGTAATCACAGGATTCTCCAAATTTGAATCAAACATGCCTGGACCGGACCACTCATAAATATAGTCTCCCACAGGAAATACAGTTGGGAAGAAGCTAATGTCCATGTCTGATGACATACAATTCAAAGAAGTATTACTTAGTGCTGTAATTTCTGGTCTTACATCCACAATGACTTCAGTAGTGGTCTCAGCCAAACAATTATTTTCTGAGGTCACGGTAAGCTTATAAGTACCTTGACTGGCAAGTACAGAAATCTCTCTTCCACTGAACAATTGTCCAGCTGGATCTTCCCACAGATATAATGCACCAGGTATGAATGTGGAACTTAGTAAAATCTCTTCTCCTTCACATACGGGGCCGTTGTTTGTCGCACCGATTGGTATTCTGTCTTCAATGGAAACGTAATGAACTTTGGATGTGTCCGAAAAACAGATTCCATCTTCAACGACAACCGTGTACGCCCCGGTATCTATTCCTGATATTCCAGTTAGCAAAAGGCTGTTTGATGAAGTTGAATTAAAAAGCTGGCCATTTTTGAACCAGTGATATCTTATACCTGTCGGCGTATTCAGCACATCCAGTACAGCATTTTGTCCTTCGCAAAAAACACCATTGGATGTAATTTCCGGCCTTGGTGGCTGCTCAAAAATAGTTACCTGGGTGTAAGCAGGATCAGAAGAACAGATACCATTATCAATTGTCAGGGTATATACTCCGCCATCTGAAAGATCCGTGTCTTCTATAACTGCCGGGAGTCTGTCTCTTGAAAAATAACCATTTGGACCTGTCCATTCATAATTCAAGATGGAACTGAAAATACTTGTAGAAAGAATAATATCTTCTCCTTCACATATGGTAATAAAGACATGGTCTACCTCTGCAGCAGGCTGGGGCAAAACATCAATGGCAATAACAGGAGATGGATTTGAATTGCAAATTTCAGACATAATTTCTACGTAATAAAAATGTTTGCCTGGACTTGGATTTAGGACAAGAACTGGATCTGTGGTTTCGTTGACTAAATTACCGGCGGGAGGAATGCCTTCATACCAGAGGTAATTAACCTGTTCTGTAAAAATGGAAGCACTAAGAAAGACATCTTCATTCAAACAATAATCAGTTGTATCACTTGCAATCACCGGATTATAAAATTCGTCGATTGTTATGTCCAGTGAACCAAAAAAAGTGCATCCATTTCTTGTGGTTACGGCTAAAAAGTAAGTCCCTGAATTTGAATTATTGATATTGTGGATAATTGGATCGGCTTCCTGGGAACGGAAATTATCAGGACCGGTCCATATATAGCTTTGCACAAAGGCCGGATCCAGATTTGCAAATAACTGAAGACTGTCTGCCAGGCACAAACTTGACAGGTAATTAGGGTTTAATGGAACTGATTTAGCTGTGACAATACTATTGCATGTAGAGGAATTACCATAAATATCTGTCGCTTCCAGTTGGATTTCAAAAGAAGTTCCAATTTCGCTGCAGGAGAACCTGTCCTCACTTAATTCAACGGTCTCTATGGCACAATTATCCGAAACAGATTGAATATGATTTGCAGTAATTAAATTGTAAAAAGGGGAGGCTTGCACTGGTGTTTCAATAACTACATCCTTGCATGTGATTTGTGGGATTTTCTCGTCTATGACTTCTATCTTTTGAAAACACATACCTGTATTTCCAAAAGCATCTTCTTCTGAATATTCGGCAATATATGATCCCGGTTCCAGTGAAACAACATCCTGGCCTAAAGGAATGAGTTCATCCGTTCCTAAATTTTTTATTGTGACCTCGGGCTTGATATCGCTGTATTCAACAGATATTCTAAAATAGGAGACCCCATCATTTGTGACCTGACCGGAAAGGTTTTCGGAAGCACATGGTATTGTACCTTCGCCACTTCCGGTTAAATGAACAATGGCAAAATTTATTCTTCCGTCATTTGACCAAAAATCAAATTGATCCTGAGCAATTTTTATAATGACTTCTTCTTCATTACAATTTGAAGTACTTATCTGGTGCAAAAGATTACCTGATTCAGACCTAAGTTCAACTTGAGAACCGGGGCTTAAATTCATACTATATTCCAGGATTAGGCGAACATCACCAATCAACCCTTCTGATTGGATCTCGCTGAACGTTAAAATGCTGTTCCTGGCTGAATACTTTTCGGTTGAATTGTTGAGGTAAAAGCTGAGAAGACCTTCTCCCTCAGGCTTAACAATACTGAAATCAACAGGAGAAGCGCAATTTTCAAAAAAGTCCTGAAGAGAACTCAAAATGTATTCTGCATTACAGTTTTGTTCCTCAAGGATTATTGTTATGTCATCCGGACAAGTCAATATAGGAGCTTCCAGGTCATTTATTTGTATTATCTGTGTACAGGAATCTGTATTCCCTCCACAATCCCTGTAATGATATTGGACTTCATTTCTACCGGCCGGGAACTTTAAAAAGATACTATCCTGCAAGGGTATAATAGGATTTTCTGAATTTAAATGAACCTGGTAATTGTCTCTTTTTCCTGGAAAACAATTGTCAT
>JAHHJO010000035.1:0-4531 GCA_018680275.1 Bacteroidia bacterium | reverse complement strand
ATTCTATAGTGTGAAATTGTCCTTTGAAGTCTGGTTTAATATTAACGGCATCCTCATTATCAGCATTGACCACAAACAACCGGCCTGCAACAGGATCATTAATATTGGCACCCGCGATAAATGCAATATGTTTACTATCAGGGCTCCAGGCAAAGTCTCCTTTCTTGCCTTCATGTTTTACTGTATTAAGTAACTTCCCGCTGGCAGCATCTACAACCTGCATTTTCCTGGTCATATAGAAGTCGTCAACCAGTGGTGATTTCGCAACAAAACCTGCAATCTTTTTAGCATCAGGACTCCATTTCATTGATATCAGGTGTCCATTGAATTTACATTCGACAATATCAGATTCAGATCCTGGCGTTGCAATGAATGCACGTGTGAAAGCCAAATCCTTTTCATAGAGCTCTGGCTCATAAGGAAGTGCACTTTTTGACTCTTTCATATCTCTTGAACTGAAAAGCAGGCTTTGACCACTGTCGTCCCAGCTGTAAGCTGAAATACTCCTGTCAAATGAGAAGATATTCTGTGCTTCCCCACCTGCCAGGGAAAGCTCATAAAGGCTGGTGTGTTTGTCTCCCTCACGTTTATTCAGAAATGTAACGCTGTTATGACCGGGCCTTAGTGCTACACCGAAGACTGACCCCTGGGTCACAAGCGGACGGGATGTTTCGGATTTAAGGTCATAAAGGTAAAGTTTACTTTGAGCTCGTTTATTTTCCTTGTACGGATCAGCAGGAACAATCAATGTATACACAACAAAGGATCCGTCATCCGACATGATGCCTGCTCCTACAGATTGGATCTTAGTCACATCCATTTCAGTCATCTGACCGATAGATTGTGTACAAATAATAAACAATAAAGTAATTGGTAAAAGATATTTTTTCATTGATATAGATTTAATTATTAGTTAGATAACATGAGCCTGAACAATAATAAATTTTGATCAAAAGTATTTTATTTTAACCAGTTTATGAATTCGTCAGTATGGCCGCGGATCGAATATATACATAACATGATGTTAAAAGCAAATTTATTTGCCAGATCATCAAAAGCATAATGCGGTCTTTGACAATCCTAGCATACACTAATAATAGTATCTGTATTTCTTCAACCTGGGATCTAATAATCATTACTCAAATCATTGCGTCGGGCATGACTTATTTCATTCCCTCGATTCAAAATAGATATGAGATAGAAGGATCGATAATTCTATTATTATCAAGTAATATTTAGATTGATTCTTTCCTAATAAAGACATAAATATCCTCAATATTCAAGACGGGTCTCAATAACGCCAATACTGCACTGGATTCTGAATACAGATTTCTATCTATCCTCTTTACCGATTTTTATTCAATGACCTAAAAACAAAAATTATGTACACAGTAGATCTATCAAAAATAAGGTTGACCGATTTAAATATGGTGGGGGGAAAGAACGCTTCTCTTGGTGAAATGATTCAGAACCTGCAACAACTAGGGGTTAATATTCCCGCTGGATTTGCCATCACTGTGGATGCCTACTGGGATTTTATTGAATACAATCAATTACAGGATAAAATCAAGAATGTTTTTGAAGAAATAAGGAAAGATGATCTGATATCCCTGAAGAAAAAAGGATTGGAAATACGACAATTGATCAGGAATGGTAAATTCCCCGAAGCGATAGAAAAAGAAATAAGAATTAAATATGAAAAGCTGTCAATGACCTACAATCAAAAAAGTACAGATGTGGCAGTGCGCTCATCTGCTACGGCTGAGGATCTACCCGATGCTTCTTTTGCCGGTCAACAGGAAACGTACCTGAATGTCAGGGGTCCTGAACAAATTCTGATGGCCGTAAGAAATTGCTTTGCCTCCCTCTTCACAGACAGAGCGATATCATACCGGGATAATTTCGGTTTCGATCATTTTAATATTGGCTTGTCAGTCTGTATACAGAAAATGGTAAGGTCAGATCTGGCTTCATCAGGAGTTGCATTTTCACTGGATACAGAAAGTGGTTTTAAAGATGTTGTCCTCATCAACGGTTCATATGGATTGGGAGAAAGTGTTGTTCAAGGAATGGTCTCTCCTGATGAGTTCCTGGTTTTTAAGCCAACATTGAAAAAAGGGTTTGAATCAATCATTGAAAAAAAAATGGGTCGGAAAGAGACCAGAATGATCTACTCTTCAGATCCGGGTAAATTGGTTAAAACAGTCCAGCTTATCGAAAAACAGCAGAATGAATTCTGTATCACAAGTGAACAAACACTAAAACTTGCAAAATGGGTATGTATCATTGAAGATTATTACACAAAATTAAAAGGTCATTGGTGCCCGGTAGACATAGAATGGGCCATCGACGGCCTTTCAGGTGAATTATTCGTCGTACAGGCAAGGCCGGAAACTATTCATTCCAGGAATACTGAAAATGCGCTGATTGAGTATAAAATTGATACTTCATTTGATCCTGAACTTCGTTTAACCGGGATTGCAGTCGGCGATAATATTGGACAAGGGAAAGTTCAGAAAATGTATTCATTGGATGGCAGGGATGGTAGTTTTGATGGTTCTGAATTCAAGGAAGGCGATATCCTTGTGACAGGTATGACTGACCCCGACTGGGAACCTATCATGAAAATAGCCTCAGCAATTATTACTGACAAAGGCGGCAGAACCTGTCACGCAGCCATTGTAGCCAGGGAAATGGGTGTACCTGCAATTGTAGGCACTGAAAACGGAACAGAGATTTTGCGTAACAGGGAACAAATCACGGTATCATGTGCAGAAGGAGATGTTGGCAAAGTATATAAAGGCATTGTTCCATATCATTTAGTGAAAACGGAATTAGATAATCTGCCTACTGTTAAAACACCAATCATGCTCAACGTCGCCTCCCCTGATCTTGCTTTCAAGTTTTCAAGAATCCCGAATGCCGGTGTAGGTCTGGCCAGGGAAGAGTTTATCATTAACAATTATATAAAAGCACATCCTCTTGCTTTATTAAACCATAGGCAACTTAATGACGAAGAACTTAGCAATAAGATAAATGAACTGATTCGAGGCTTTGCCGATGAAGAAACATTTTTCGTTAAACGCTTGTCTTACGGGATTGCCAAAATCGCAGCTGCTTTTTACCCCAATAAAGTTATTGTCAGGCTGTCTGATTTTAAATCAAATGAATATTACAATCTTTTGGGAGGTTCCTATTTCGAACCGGAAGAAGAAAATCCAATGATCGGCTGGAGAGGTGCCTCACGATATTATTCCAAAGAATACGAATATGCTTTCGGAATGGAATGCAAGGCGCTGAAGAATGTAAGGGAAAAGATGGGTTTGAAAAATGTGACTGTCATGATACCTTTCTGCAGAACAGTAGAGGAATTACAAAAGGTTAACAATATCATGATAAAATACGGTTTGGAAAGAGGTAAAGACGGCCTGGAAGTCTACCTGATGGCAGAACTACCGTCCAACATTTTCATGGCTGATGAATTTGCAAAACTAATTGATGGTTTCTCAATAGGTTCTAATGATCTGACTCAGTTAATCCTTGGTTTAGATAGAGATTCATCTCTTGTAGCACATATTTATGATGAAAGGAACCCTGCAGTTAAGAGAGCCATACTACATTTAATAGACGTGGCAAATAAACATAACACCAAAGTCGGTATCTGTGGTCAAGGACCTTCTGATCATCCTGATTTTGCTGAATTCCTGGTTGAAGCCGGAATCGATACCATATCGGTTACACCGGATTCGGTATTAAAGACAATAAAGGCGATTAACAAAATTGAAAAGATGGAATTTGCCCTTAACTAAGGATATATCACAAACTTGATTATTGTGACAAACTTGGCTGTTAAAGCAAGATGGCCAGATATCACAAATAGTGAAAATAATTCTGATTAAACAAAGGATTTTCAAGTTTCAGTAGTCTAAATAGTAATTACGAACCTTAAAAATTAAGCTATGAGACATTTGATATTTTTGATAATCCTTGGCAGTACCCTGCCCATGCTTCCTTCTTGTGATAAGGACACGGAGAGCATTACTTCAGAAGACACTACTCATCAGATTTCAGGACACAAAATTGCGGGAACGAACCAGACAAGCTTCTATAATAATACAAGCGAAATTTCAAACCAGGTGATTGGAGATGACTTTTATGGACAGAATGCCAACTTTGCTGGCAACATTCCTTCATATAAGGATAATGGAGATGGAACCGTGAGCGACAATGTGACCGGTTTAATGTGGCAGCAAAGTTTTGACCATAACCAGGATGGAAGTATAGATTACGATGATAAACTCTCCTATAATGAGATCCTTTCTAAAGTTGTGAACGGGGTCACATACGCAGGATACAATGACTGGAGATTGCCTTCAATCAAAGAGATGTTTTCTTTGATCCTTTTTAGTGGAAAAGATATCGATCCAATGAGCACTACTACCAGTGATTTAACCCCATTCATTGACAATAATACTTTTGAATTTGCCTATGGTGATCTTGATGCCGGGGAAAGACTGATCGATATGCAATG
>JAHHJO010000100.1:0-5236 GCA_018680275.1 Bacteroidia bacterium | reverse complement strand
GTTACACTTTGTGTATAAAGAGGATCACATGACATCGAAATTGTTTCCTCATTATAAAGGAATACTTCAAAATCAGTACACCCGCCGGTTGCTGGTGGCAGGTCTAGAATATTCAATGCACCACACGATAATGTGGCATCTGGAGGACATTCAATCTGAGGAGGTAATTTGTATTCAATCTTTACATAACCTGAACATCTGTTCCCGCATTCAGGCTCAGTAATTTCGTATTCGAGATTATGACCATCATAATTGATATCAACTGTATTACCTGGGATCAGCTTGCCATATTTGTCCCACAACTGTAATGAATAATAATCATTACATTCATATGTGATCCCCACACCACCCATGGCAGGTGTAATGGTTGCCATGCAACTTTGATCCAATGAGACATTGACCTGGGTCAGGCACTGCACCTGGCAGTTACTCACACACATCGTCTGAGAAAAAATATAAGACGGACTGATCGAAAGCATGATTAGAAAGGATATACCTTTCACTAGGCTGTTCGTGTACTTCATGTTGTAGTTCCTTATTCGTTAGCAAAAAAATAATTATCGATGCCATCTCCTCCGCACTACTTGATTCGATGGTATCTCTTTACTTATTTTCTTTCCGGAATTCAATGTCAGGAATATTCATTCAGATATTCATTGAGAGATTTGGTTCTGACTGATTGATGAAACCTCATTATTTAAAGGGATTTCCGTCATCAGAAACCAACCGACAATACAAATTCTTTGAAAAAAATAGTCTAGGATCTATTAGGTAGGTGGTAATAAACTATCCACAAATATAAGAACATATTAAAAATATCCAAATGTGTTTGATTCTTTTTACAAGTTTTTTTAGTCAAACAATTGTCCCAGGGAAGCCTGTTTGTAATAGATAGATTTCAAATCCATCAACTCTTTATGGGTTCCGTGTTCTTCGATTTTCCCATCCTGCATTACAAAAATCTGGTCTGCATCCGTAATTGTACTTAACCTGTGGGCGATGATTATTGATGTCCGGTTTTCCATCAGTTTATTCAATGCCTCCTGGACTACTTTCTCGGAACCGGAGTCAAGGGAAGAGGTCGCTTCATCAAGTAATAATATGGCAGGATCCTTCAATATAGCTCTTGCTATAGCGATACGTTGGCGTTGTCCCCCAGAAAGTTTAATTCCTCGTTCTCCTATAATAGTTTCAATTCCTTCCGGGAAAGAACTGATGAATTCCCAGGAATTGGATTGCTTTGCAGCTTCAATGATCTCATCATCCTTTGCATCCGTTCTACCATACAATATATTTTCTTTGATGGTGCCCCCGAACAATATGACCTCCTGTGGAACGATGGCGATATTGCTCCTGTATGATCTGAGTTCATAGTCATAAATGGGATGATCTCCAACTTTTATTTCACCAGATCCAATCTTGTAAAACCTTAGCAAAAGCTGGATGACCGTTGATTTTCCAACCCCGCTTGGACCAACCAATGCAACTTTCTGTCCTTCCTTGATATAAATATTTAAGCCTTTCAGAACAGGTATATCCGGTCTGCTGGGATAGGTGAATCTGACATCTTTAAAGACAATATCTCCTTTTAAACGTGACATGTCAGACATGAGTCCATTGGAATCATCAAGATCAACTTCTCCAACCGTATCCAATATTTCTCTGACCCTGTCAGTTGCACCAATCACACCAAACAGTTCGGTTGAAAAACTGGCCAGGCCTGCAATAGCCCCTCCGATAATAGTTGTATACGTCACAAATGACAATAACACGCCTACAGACATGGTGCCTTCCTGTACCATCAGTGCAGCCATATATATGATAAAACAGACAGCACCAAAAAATATCGTAATAATGAATAAAGCAAACAACGCTCTGGCCCTTGCATATTTCAAAGCAGTTTCAACAACACGATTTATGGACTTGCCATACCGAATGTTCTCAAAGACTTCATTTGCAAATGCCTTTACGATCTGTATGGATTGAATCGCTTCACCAACCAATGAATTGGAATCTGCGAGATCCTGTTGACGTTTTTTTGAAAGTTTCCTGATAGCTTTGGCAAAAATAATCGCCATGATCTCCACAGGCGGAACAGTAGCGAGCATGACCAGGGATAATTTTGGAGCCATTATAAACAAGAATGATACTCCAATAACAAGTGTTAGGATTTGACGGATAAATTCTCCAAGTGTCACCGAAAAAATGGAGTATAATTTACTGACATCACCAGTGACCCGACTTATCAGATCTCCCGTTTTGTTTTCTTCAAAAAATGAATATGGCAGCGTGATGATTTTACTGTAAAGGTCACGACGTACATCCGCAATACCCTTTTCACTTACAATCGCATTTAATATAATCCTGATATATCCGAAAATACCCTGGAGCACAAGGACGACTATCAGTATGATTCCTATTTCATTGACGCCTATATCATAGCTTGCCTTCCCGGTCGCGGCATCCACCATTAAGCCCAAAAAGAACGGAAGGGATAAAAAAGTAAGATTTGATAAAAAAAGCAGGACCAGTGCAGCGATAAAATACCATTTATATGGTTTGATATACCTGAATATCTTCAATGCTTCAACAACACTTTTCCTGGTCACTTTGACTTTTTCCTTCCCGTTTGATTCCTGTCTTCTAAACATGATTGTAAATATATAAGAACTTTAGGCTTGTCAATTGATTGTTGACAAAGGTGCTATACAATCCATTTAAGAATTATCTTTTTCACTATTTTTAAAAAAAAGTAAATATGAAACAGTCTATTCTGGTTTTAGTTGTGGTTTTTGGTCTCATTGGTCTGATGTCAAATAGTGGTGGAAGAGGCTTGGTAGGTGGACCTGCAACTACAGCCCCTGGTGAAAGTGGCCAGTTTTGTGGTTCTACAGGATGTCACTCCAGCGGATCATTTTCTCCAAAATTAGATATTGTCATCAATAATTCAGATGGGGAGATTGTCAATGAATATATCCCAGGTGAAGAATATACTGTAAGTGTTGAAATAAATGCTGTAGGCAACCCTTCAAGGTATGGCTTCCAGATTGTCAGTCTTCGTGATGCTAATAATGCATCTGTCAACAACTTTATTGATATTCCGGACTTTGCCCACGATATAGAGCTTTTCGGTCGCCAATATGTGGAACATGATATGCCTTTACCTTTTAGCACTATTCCACTTTCCTGGCGCGCACCTGATTCAGGAACAGGAGATGTCGCATTTTATGCAGCAGGAAATGCTGTCAATGGTAATGGCAGTCCATCTGGCGATGGTGCAGACAAAACAATGGTTGTTCTAAAAGAAGGCCTGAACACTTCAGTTTCAGAAGAAACGCTTGTCTCATTCAAAGTTCATCCCAATCCAGCAAATAATATCATTTACATCAATACTGAAAATGATTTCCATCAATTGCAGATTTTTGATTCTACCGGGAAATTGGTTATGAATACAAGCGATAAAACCATTGATGTGTCAGCTTTGGACCAGGGAATGTATTTCATGAAAATGGCTGGGAAAAATGGAAGTCACAAGATCGAAAGACTGGTTAAGATCTAACTGTTTGCCAACCGATCCAGTGCCTGTTTGGCTTTATTGAAATCCGGTTTCAAATTAAGGCAATTCTCAAAATCCAGTTTTGCTTTATCCAATTGTCCAAGTGCTTCACTGGCCAAACCCCTGTAGTAATAACTGATGAAATTCTGACTCTTCAGCTGAGCCATAATATCAAACTGAGTATAAGCCTGTTCAAAGGAGTCCAGTTCCATATATAATATGCCTGAATTCAGGTATGCGTCCAGGTAATATTTGTCAATCTGGCTGATCTGTTTATATATGTCAATAGCTTCAGGAATCCTGTTATTGTTTTGAAGAAAAAAGGCCTTGGCATGCCAAGTGCTGGGCAATTCGGGATTTATATTTATAGCCGCATCGTAATATTGAAGCGCCATCGGGTCATTATCATTTTCATACAATTTACCAAGGATCAACCAGGCATCCAGCAGTTCGGGATTTAGTTCAGTAGCCGTTTGAAAGGCATTCTTGGCACGATCTATTTCATTCATGGCCCGGAAATTTAATCCCATCATAAAGTAGGCTTCGGCATTCTGATCATCCATTGTTAATACCTTGGCAATCGTAAATAATGAGGCTTCATATTGTTTGAGAATATGCTGGGTTTCCGATAGCTTTAATTGAGTCATGATTCTTTCCGGAAACAAGTCCCCGGCTTTTTCCATGGTCTGCAGCGCTTCTTTTGATTTATAATAATCAAGATAACAATCCGATAAAAGATGATAGTAAGGTGCTTCATTAGCTTCCATTTCGATCGCTTTCTTTAAATCCTGGATGGCCGCATCATAGTTTTCAAGATCATAATAATACTGCGCACGCTGAAAAAGCAACTTATGGTCTGATGTATCAATCATTATCAATTTGTTGATCTCAGACAGAGTATCATCAGTTTCACTTTGTCCTGCTTTTGATGTCTTATCGGATTTACATCCAATGACCAAAGCAAATAAGAACAATACACCAATACCATATATTTTCTTCATCCTCTATTTATTAAATGATCAATTCACCTTTAAAAACAGTCACAGCAGAACCAGTCAATAATACCCTGTCTCCCTTGATTCTGCATATTAGATCTCCCCTTCTTTTTGATACCTGTGCGGCAGTCAATTCCTGTTTATTCAGCCTTGCTGACCAGTAGGGTGTCATCAGGGTATGTGCAGATCCTGTAACCGGATCCTCATCTATACCACAGGCTGGCGCAAATACCCTTGACACAAAGTCTGTTTCTTTCCCAGGTGCACTTATAATCAATGCCCGTGCATCCAGATCCCCGATTTTCCTGTAATCAGGGTTGCAGTCCAAAACTTCATCTTCAGAAGAAAGTATCAGAAGGATATCATCCATCCCCCGGTAGCTTTCCTTCACCTCTGCTTTGAATATGTCTTGAAGTTTTGGATCATCAAATGCCTTTGGTTTATCTGCCGGAAAATCCATCAGGTACGCTGAACCGCTTTTTGAAACGATCAGATCACCTGCAGCCTGGGTAGTAAAAACTATATCAGGATTTGGGTAATCAAGATGCTGGAAAATAATATGAGCACTGGCCAGGGTTGCATGTCCGCACAGTCGGACTTCCGTCACCGGTGTAAACCACCTGAGGTGATACCCTTTTTTAGTCTTTACAATAAAAGCAGTTTCTGATAGATTAAACTCGGAAGC
>JAHHJO010000262.1:0-3160 GCA_018680275.1 Bacteroidia bacterium | reverse complement strand
CTCCAAGGCTGTGGCCGGAAACAGCTCCCATTTCAATATTGTCCTTGTTTATATAATAATGCACATATGAGTTTAGGAAAACTGCAGGTTGTGTCACACTCGTTTTCTTGAGATCTTCATCTGTACCTTCAAACATGATTTCCGACAAGGGAAATCCCAGGATTTCATTCGCCCGATCAAACCAAATTCTTGCTCCCTGGTTTTCCGAGTATATTTCTTTACCCATTCCTGCAAACTGTGATCCCTGCCCGGGAAACATAAGTACTGACATATTTATAAATTGTTTAGCTATTGGTTGATTAATGTTTGCCATTTAAAAGGCGTAAAAATTCATTTCTAGTTTCAGCATGTTTGAAAACTCCTGTAAATGCAGAGGTCGTTGTCATGGAATTCTGTTTTTCAACGCCGCGCATCATCATACACATATGAGCTGCTTCAATAACTACTGCCACGCCATGTGGCTTCAAGGCATTATCCAAAGAATTAAGAATTTCATGTGTCAGTCTTTCCTGAACCTGCAACCTGCGCGCAAATACGTCTACAACCCTGGGTATCTTGCTTAAGCCCACAATGTAACCATTGGGTATATAAGCCACGTGTACTTTACCGTAAAAAGGCAGGATATGGTGTTCGCAAAGAGAATATAATTCAATGTCCTTTACCAATACCATTTCACTGTAATCTTCCTTAAACATAGCCGAGTGAATGATTTCTTCAGGATTCTGGCTATAACCCTGGGTTAGGAACTGAATTGCTTTGGATGCTCTTTCTGGTGTCTTGACCAATCCTTCTCGTTCCGTGTCTTCTCCAATCTTCTCAATAATACTGCTGTACATTGATTTTATAGACTCTGTGATTACCTGATCGTAACTTTCTTCTTTTTTATAAGACATATTTAATGTGGTTCGTTGAACTAATAAACCCTTGAATTCGACATTGGTTCAAAAGGCTAGTTTATGAAAACTATATTAATTATCAATGTAAATCCTGTTTTTTAAGCTATTTGTCTATTCATTTTGAGATCATCAGAAGCATTGTGTTAATTTGTAATAGTGAATTGGACAGATTTTAAAGGTACATACCAGGATTTACTCAAATCCAAAGGTTTTCTGCATTTTAGCTTTTGGGTACTACTATATTTTTTCCTGGTTTTAATTGATCAATCCAAGTATCCCCTGTGGTATGTCCTGATAAAGGAATTGGTTGATGTATCCTTCTATATCCTTATTGTATATGCCAATATTTTTTACCTGATACCACAGTTTCTTCAGAAAAAGAAATTTATTCACTATTTCCTGGCTTTTGTCTTGCTGGTAGCACTAGTCAGTCCTATTAAGACATTATCTTATTTTCTTTTATACCAGAGTGAGCCAAATCTGCAGGCCATTGTCGTTGACAACCAGACTACTATTTTTATGATTTGTTTATTTGTCGGAATGGCTTCCACGATATTCCAGGTCACTACAGATTGGCTGGCACATCAGAATGTTAAAAGAGAACTTGAAAGTCAGCGGCTGCATTCGGAATTAAAATTCCTCAAATCACAGATTAACCCCCATTTCTTTTTCAACACCTTGAATAACCTGTATGCATTAACACTGAAGAAATCAGATCTTGCACCTGAAATAGTTCTGAGACTTTCAGAAATGATGCGATACATGTTGTATGAAAGCAATGAAAAAAAAGTACCTCTTGAAAAGGAAATAGCTTATATTAAGAATTACCTTGAATTAGAAAAATTGCGACAAGGCGATAAATTCGATATCAAATTAAATTTAGAAGGTAATTTAAATGGGCAGGAAATTGCACCATTGATATTTATTCCTTTCCTGGAGAATAGTTTTAAACACGGCCTTGATAATCAAATTAAATCAGGTTATGTGAAAATTGATCTTCAACTGAGTGATGAATCGTTGCACATGGAGATTGAAAACTCCAAACCGCCTACTGTGGTAAGTCTGGAAAAGAATCTGAAAAGATCAGGTGGTATCGGACTTGAAAATGTAAGAAAAAGACTAAAACTTCTTTATCACAAAAAACATGACCTTAAGATTATTGATAAACCTAATTCCTTTAAAATATTGTTAGACTTAAACTTGACTGAATAAAATGATCAAAACACTAATTGTTGACGACGAACCACTTGCACTGGATATTCTCGAAACCTACATAGACAAACTCCCTGATCTGGAATTGGTTGCAAAATGTGATAATGCCATCGATGCCAATGAAATGATTCAAAGCGCAGATATTGATCTTGTTTTTCTTGATATCCAAATGCCGCAAATGACAGGAATTGAACTTGTGAAATCATTGTCCAATCCTCCTAAGATTGTCTTTACAACTGCATACGAAGAATATGCTATAGATGGATTTGAGCTGAATGCTGTAGACTACCTCATGAAGCCTATTGCTTTTGACAGGTTTCTTAAAGCAGTCAACAAGGCAAAGGAAAGTATGGCTCCAAAATCAAATAATGCCCAATCTGAAGATTTCTTTTTTGTCAAAGCTGATAAAAAGCTTGTCAAGATTCATTTTAATGAAATCCTGTATATAGAAGGTTTGAAAGATTATGTCATTATCAAAAAAGAGGCTGGACGTGTTATCGCCCTCCAGACTATGAAAAGTCTTGAGACCAAATTGCCGGACCAGATATTCATGCGCGTTCACAGATCCTATATTGTAAATATTCAGAAGATCAAGGCGGTGATTGGGAATGCTATAGAAATTATTGAGTCAGGCCAGCCAAAGCATATTCCGATCGGAAAGAATTACAAGGAGGATCTGATTGCCATTATTGAGACCAATAAGTTGTAGACTCCTTTTTTTATCTATAACGAGTGAACAATCAGAGATGTCTTGCTCATTAATGGAAGATGATCAACTCTGACTAGCCCAGGTGAAAGTTTTTTTGCTTGCTTTTTGTTATTGACGTATGGTTTAAACCATACGTCGTCGGGTAAGTTTTATAACCGGATTGGTTGATGACACCTACCATTAAAATGGCAGGCTTTAATCCTTTTTATTAAAACTGTATTTATTCTAACTGATGAAACCGTGAAAGTCAGTCTTATGACCTTATGACGTGTGATTTAAATCACACGTCGTTGGGTAAGTTTTATAGCTAGATTGCATGATGCACCTACCATTAAAATGGCAG
>JAHHJO010000239.1:0-4149 GCA_018680275.1 Bacteroidia bacterium | reverse complement strand
ATAAATTCAAAATAGGTAATGAAACAAAAAACTTCGAAGCACGAAGTGTTATCAGGATCCTGGATAAGCTCAGTGAAGACAAAGGGCTGAACAGGTGGATAAATCTAGGCGATTACAGGGGCCGTATGAAAATAGTCATGCAGACCCATGGCAACGGTAAAGATGCCGAAGAGATTTATGGAAGAGGTAAAAACGATCATAAAATTCTGAATGTCGCAATTACGCTCCAGTCAGAATTTAAGGACAAGAAGGTCATATTGGTGACTAAAGATATAAACCTCAGGATTAAAGCTAAAGCACTTGGTATCATATCCGAAGATTATAAAACTGGCAAAGTTGAAAATTTGGAGATCTTGTCCGAAGGTTTTCCTTCTATTCAGAACCTTGATGCTGAAATTATAAAGAACCTATACAAGGATAAAAGTGTCAAGGAAGACGGAATTCTTAAAGATGCCAAAGTTGCTAATGGATATTATATCCTGAATAACTGTACGCAATCAGCCCTGGCGAGATATAACAGCAAAACAGACCGTATCGAAAGGGTTGACAAGATGTATGCTTATGGTATCAAGCCAAGGAATGCCGAGCAAACCTTTGCGATGGACGCCCTGCAAAATGAAAGTATAAAACTTGTTGCATTGCAAGGTGTGGCTGGTACAGGTAAAACATTACTCGCATTGGCTGCAGCACTGGAACAGAAAAACAAATATGACCAGATCATCCTTTCACGCCCGATTGTTCCCTTGAGTAACAGGGATATAGGATATCTCCCTGGAGATGCAGAAGATAAGATATCTCCATATATGGAACCGCTTTGGGATAACCTTAAATTTATTCGATCCCAGTTTAAACAAAATGAGAAGAAGAACAAGGTGATCGATAATCTGCAGGAGAGGGGAGAGTTGACCTTAACGGCATTGACTTTTATAAGGGGAAGAAGCCTGACGAATGCCTACTTCATTATTGATGAGGCACAGAACCTCACACCTCATGAGATCAAAACGGTGATCACAAGAGCCGGTGAAGGTACCAAGATCATATTCACTGGTGACATTAACCAGATCGATAGTCCGTATATGGACGAACAAAGTAATGGCTTGACCTACCTGATCGACAGGATGAAAGGCAATCATTTGTTTGCACATATAAAACTTGAAAAAGGTGAGCGGTCCGAGCTGGCCGATGTGGCTAACAAGCTACTTTAGGAATTTCTAAAATCTCTGGTTGATCACTTTATGCATCTCCGATAAAGTGTTTAGAAAAATGCTTTCTATTTTTTAAATTAGAATCATGACAATGCATGAAATAACGCAAGCGACTATCATTTCTGCCCAGGAAAGGATTACTGAATACGTTCATCTTACACCTGTAATGACCTCGCGCATCATGGACAGGAAGTCTGGTGCATCACTATTTTTCAAATGCGAGAATTTCCAGAGAATGGGTGCCTTCAAGATGAGAGGAGCTACAAATGCAATATTGAGTCTGAACTCAGGTAGAAAGGCAAAGGGTGTCGTGACTCACAGCTCTGGTAATTTTGCCCAGGCAGTTGCTCTTGCAGGCAGATTAACGCACGTTGACTCACATATTGTCATGCCTGAAAATGCACCATCAGTAAAAAAGGCAGCCGTTGAAGGATATGGTGGAAAAATTTATATCAGTGCTTCTAATATCAAGGCCAGGGAAGAGATGGCAGATGAAATCGCGCAAATCACAGGGGCAACTCTGCTGCATCCTTCTAATGATATGGATGTCATACTTGGAAATAGTACAGCGGCAGCAGAATTACTTGAAGAAATCCAGGATCTGGACTATATCCTGGCCCCGGTCGGCGGCGGCGGATTGATAGCAGGAACTGCTCTTGCTGCACATCATTCGGATACAGGTTGCAAAGTTATAGGTACAGAACCTTCCAATGTAGATGATGCCTATCGCTCGCTTCAGTCTGGTAAAATTGAATATAATACACATACAAATACCATAGCGGATGGATTAAGAACGAATCTTGGAGATATCAATTTCCCGATTATTCAGAATTATGTTGACCAGATTTTGCTTGTGGAAGAACAGGAGATCATTGATGCTATGAAACTTGTGTGGGAAAGGATGAAAATTGTTATTGAACCTTCAAGTGCAGTACCTGTGGCTGCAGTGTTGAAGAACAGAGCTCTTTTCGAAGCGAAGAGAGTAGGGATAATCCTTTCAGGTGGCAATGTCGATATGATGAATTTACCATTTTGATTCAGAGAGATTTGCGTACAGCATATACAAGCTCGTCTTCGTATTGCCTATTTTTATAGATTGTGTTTTCAAACCTGGCTTCCAGTTTAAATCCGGCCTTTTCAAGTGCTTTTTGGGATGCAATATTTCTTCCAAACGGTCGGGCGAAAATCCTGTCTATTTCAAAATTGTCAAATCCATATTTGACCATTTGCTTAATCGCTGTTGTCATAATCCCTTTTCCCCAATATGGACGTGCCAGCCAATAACCCAATTCAGCGTTTCTGCTGAAAATATCTGACATCGGGTGAATACCAATTGCGCCTGAAAATTCATTGTTTACAGAAATCGCCATGATATGTTCCGGACCATCAGATTGTGCGAACTTTATGAATCTTATCCCATCTTCCTTAGTATATGGATTTGGAAAACGGTTTGTCAGATTTCCTGCCACACCAGGGTCATCAGCATATTTGACAAGTGCATCCAGATCTGAATCCCTGATAGGTCTTAATTCAAATTCAATATCCATTAGGCTAAAAGATTATTTAACTAAAATAGACTTAATTGCGGGT
The DNA here is from genome assembly GCA_018680275.1 of Bacteroidia bacterium. Taxonomy (GTDB): domain Bacteria; phylum Bacteroidota; class Bacteroidia; order Chitinophagales; family Saprospiraceae; genus RFSX01. The sequence goes on along the minus strand of JAHHJO010000239.1, from coordinate 1,354 downwards.
TCCTGTATTGATCGTATAAATCAAGATTGAATTTAAAATCGATTTTATCCATATATTTCTTTTTTGCCATAGCAAATTGCTGGTGTATGATATCGGCAATTTTTCCTTCGCCTTTCATTCTAATACCAAACCTGTGATCACTGACCTGTCCGCCATGTAGTGATTTGATCTTATTGATGATTTTATCTGCCCTGCCCGGAAAATGCCTTTCAAGCCAGTGGTTAAATATTTCAGAAAGATCACCATTTAAGCGGATCATAATATGCCCGATATCGTATACGCCTAAATCAGAGAAGGTTTTCACAAGGTCAAAAATTGAATGGTCGTTTAAGCCTGGAATGATGGGTGCTGCAAGAATTGTTACAGGTATATCTGCTTTCCTCAGCTTTTGAATCAGGTCAATCCGACTTTGAATTGAAGAAGCACGGGGCTCCAGTTTTTGGCGTAGTTTGTCATCAAGAGTGTTTATCGAAATCACAACCGAAACAAGATTATTTTTATTCAGTGCCTTTAAAATATCCAGATCTCTGAGTATCAACTTGTTTTTAGTGATAATGCCTACCGGGTGCCTGAAGCTAAGAAATGTCTTCAGTAATTTCCTGGTGATACAGTATTTCTTTTCTGCAGGCTGATAACAATCTGTATTTCCTGAGAGCATGATCGGACTAGCTTCCCAGTTTTTGGATTGAAGACATTTTTTTAATAGTTCCGCAGCATTTGTTTTTACAACTATATTGGTTTCAAAATCAAGCCCGGCTGAATAACCCCAATAGTTATGTGTATTTCTTGCATAACAATAAACGCAACCATGCTCACAGCCCTGGTATGGATTCATGGAAAAAGATAAAGGAATGTCCTTGCTCTTTACCTTGTTAATGATGCTCTTGGCTTTGCTTTCAATATATTTTGTCTTAATAGGAGAAGCATCCTTTTCATAAAATTCAAGATTGATCAGGCTTGACCGGTTAGTCGATTCAAACTTGTTTTTTGGATTAATATGAACAGCTCGTCCTTTAAGAGATTTCATTGTCGTAAAAATAGTCAAAATAATGACGATAAAAGCGACATTTATTATTTATAATTGAAATATTTAGTAAATAATTCTTTTAAATTTTAAATCCAGGGCTCTTGCATTATGGAAATATAAATTAGATTTTTCTAATAATAGATTGATAACATTGGCTTAACATTGGGAGGATATATTTGTGGCATTAAGTAACAATGTTATCCTTTTAAATATGAAAATTATTTCAACTATAATGCTCTTAGTCGCATCGTTCCTTATTGTCGGATGTGGCTCCGGAGAAAAATCTTCAACTTCAAAATCTAATGAATTATTCGGAACGATCAAAAT
>JAHHJO010000493.1:0-5017 GCA_018680275.1 Bacteroidia bacterium | reverse complement strand
TAACCTTAAATCGAATGGGCATCATCAACATTAATCATCGACTGTTCTCCTTAAGTTTTACAGGATTTATAATGGTCATGGTTTCAATGATATTTTCTTGTCATTACAGTAAGGTTTTGCCGGATAAGAAGTTCACTCAGTTTGAAATGAATATATCTACTGACATGAAGAATGATACTTTATCTCTTGATATAGAAAATCCTTTACATTGTCCTTTAACTGTAATTTTTCGATCAGCTTCAGTTGAATTTGCAGAACAGTTAGATTCTGTCTTTCCGGTTATTATTTCTCAAATGTCTGATACACAAGTTGTTTTTATGACAAATGTTCCAAAGGCTTCACTTGGACTAACCATGAATGCTAAATTAGGTCATCCAAATTCTGCTGTTAAAAACCAAGTCTTTGCATTTCCATTTCTGAAAGGAAAAAGATATAGTATCATCCAGGGATATAATGGAAGCTTTTCTCACAATTCTGACTATTCAAGATATGCTATAGACTTTGATTTGAGTGTCGGTGATACCGTTTGTGCGGCAGCTGATGGATATGTTGTCGGCGTTATCAAAGATTATGAACAAGGGGGGAATACCAGGGAATGGCGTGACTATGCCAATTATATCACTTTATATCATCCTGAATCCAACTTATTTACACAATACGTTCACCTAAAACATCAGGGCTCCTTTGTCAGAGTTGGTGATCAGGTACAAGAAGGACAAGTGATTGGTATTTCAGGCGACACCGGTTTTACAGATGGACCACATTTACATTTCAATGTTTTAAAAGCCGGGGATGACGGTCTTATTTCTGTGCCCTGTACATTTTTAAAAGTGGATGGAGCTGAGCTAAATGAAGGCGTATACCTTAGTCATTAGGATTTTTAAATTCCTTGTATTTTTTTGCCCGTTTATGCTTTATGATTTTGGCATCCAGGTAGAATATGGTCTCCTCTGCTATATTTTTAGCCAGGTCTCCTACCCTTTCCAATTTTTTCATTATTGAAAAAAGATAGAGATTTTGTTTAAGTGGTTCAGGCTTTTTCTTTGTATTTTCTGAAATGATTTCAGGTATTTTCTTATTGATTTTATTCAAGGTTTTGTCCTTACCAAATACCCACTTAAGAATTTCAGTATCCTCCTTGGTAAAACCATAAATAGCATCACTGACCATGGACAAGGCTATTTCAAACATTTCATAAAACCTTACACCTTCCAGAATCTTTTTACTGAATTTGATATTTATCTCTTCGTCGATAATATATTCTGCTATGCCTTCTGCATGATCTCCTATTCTTTCCAACTGGTTACTTATATTCAGGACAGCCATCACAAATCTAAGATCAGAAGCTACTGGTGCATAGAGTGCCAGGATATTCTCACAAGATTTAACAATAGAGATATCTGTAGCGTTGACTTTCTTTTCAAGTGCCAGTATCTCGTTAGCAATATTTGTATCTGATTCTTCAAGGGCTGTCTTTGCTTTTTCCAACTGACTGAGGACCTGGTCCATCATACCCAAAATATCCTCTTTTAATTGTTCGATATCCTGTGCCTGGTTATTTAATTCTTGCATAGTATAGCTATTTATCCAAATCGACCGGTAATATATCTCTCGGTCAGTTCGTGTTCCGGGTTTGTGAATAATGTTGTTGTCTTCGTATGTTCAATCAATTTCCCCAAATAAAAAAATGCCGTCTTATCACTTACTCTGCCAGCTTGCTGCATATTATGTGTTACAATAACGATTGTATAATCTTCTTTCAACTTGAATATCAATTCTTCGATCTTGGAGGTAGATATAGGATCAAGTGCAGATGCTGGTTCGTCCATCAAAATTACTTTAGGCTGAACAGCTAATGCTCTTGCAATGCATAGTCTCTGCTGTTGTCCACCGGATAGTGCGAGGGCGGATTTATTTAAATCATCTTTGACTTCATCCCAAAGTGCTGCATTTTTTAAAGATTGTTCTACAATATCAGACAGTTCTCTCTTTTTGGTTAGACCCTGGATTTTCAATCCATAGGCTACATTTTCAAATATGGATTTAGGGAAAGGGTTAGGTTTTTGAAATACCATACCTACTTGCTTCCTTAACTCTTCTACTTTGATACTGGGATGATAGATTTCATTTCCAGTTACATAGATATCGCCCTCCTTTCTGAATACTTCTATGTAATCATTCATCCGATTGAACAATCGTAAGAAAGTTGACTTACCGCAACCGCTGGGACCTATAAAGGCGGTGACCGTATTTTCATTCATCTTGATACTTACATCATCGATTGCCTTCATGTCACCGTAGAATACATTGACATTCTCTGTTGCCAGAACTACCTGATTGTCAAGCTTTTTATCTTCAGCATGTGCTTGTGTTTCTGTATTCACTACCAGTTTACCTTTTTTTGCCATCGATGCCTAAGATAGACAGCAATACCATTTAATAAAAATGTTATACCCAATAATATAATGATCCCTGCAGCAGCATTGATTACAAAAGCATGATCAGGTCTGGAGGTCCAGTTAAAGATCTGTAAGGGGAGCACTGTAAATTCATCCATCGGAGATTTGGCAACAAATGGCACATATGCGAGGGCTCCGATGACAATCAAAGGTGCAGTCTCTCCTATCGCTCTTGACAGGGCAAGGATGATTCCTGTCGCAATTCCACCTGCTGATGCGGGTAATACCTGCATCCAAGTTGTTTGCCATTTGCTTGCACCCATTCCATAGGATGCTTCCCGTAAAGAAGAAGGAACTGCTTTGATCGCTTCCCTCGTTGCTACAATGATTATTGGAAGTATCAATAATGAGAGCGTGCTGGCTCCAGCCAGAACAGAGCCTCCGAATTTGAGTGTTCTGACAAATATTTCAAGTCCAAGAATACCATAAATCACAGAGGGCACACCAGCCAGATTTGAGATATTGATCTCAAGTAAATTTGAAAACCAGTTCTTAGCAGCATATTCTTCGAGGTATACTCCGGCAGAGACACCTATTGGAATAGACAACAATGCTGTAAGCGCAAAAATCCACAGAGAACCTGTCCATGCCGTTAGAATACCCGCTCTTTCTGCCTTCCTTGATGGTAAACTTGATAGGAATTGACCATCTATTCTAGCCAATCCATCCATCAAAATACTTCCGATAAATATTGCCAGAAGAATTATTCCAAGGAATGTAGCAAAGATTCCAAATACCTGGAATGCCTTATCATTAAACCTGTTCATGCCTATCCTACTCATACTTCTCCTGATATTTACTTCGGATGAAAAAACTCAGATTATTTAACATGAATGTAAAGACAAACAGACTTAGTCCGGCAGCAAATATGGTTTGATATTCAAGTGAACCATGAGGTACATCTCCAAGACTTACCTGTACAATATATGCTGTAATCGTTTCAATGGTCTCAAGAGGATTGAATGTTAGATTGGGTTGCTGGCCTGCAGCAATGGCCACAATCATAGTTTCACCAATAGCTCTTGAAATGGCCAGGATAATAGACACAATAATACCAGAAGAAGCGGCTGGAACAAGTACTTTAAATGATGTTTGAAAACGTGTTGCACCGAGACCATAGGATCCTTCCCTTAATGATTTTGGTACAGCAAACAATGCATCTTCACTTAAAGAAGAGATCATTGGTATGATCATGATTCCCATCACAATACCTGCTGACAATGCATTAAAACTTGATACCTCTGGAAATATTTGTTTTAAGAACGGAGTGACGACAGTAAGAGCAAAAAATCCATATACAACCGTAGGTACAGCTGCCAGGACTTCAAGCATCGGTTTGATATAGCTACGGAATTTTTTACTTGAATATTCACTTAAATAAATTGCAATGGTTAAGCCTAGTGGCAACGCAATCATTATTGCAATAAAGGTAGTGAGTAAGGTTCCACTTAATAATGGTAAGATACCATATCTCTTATTTGTAAATAAGGGTGTCCATTCAGTATCAGTCAGAAAATCAAAAAGAGAAACATTTTTAAAGAAGCTCAGGGATTCGGAAAACAATACCCAGATGATTCCAATTGTAGTCAAAACGGTCAAAAGGGCAGATAGCCCTAATGTCCGTTCAATTATTTTCTCTTTTATTTCTCTTTTTATCATTCCCTGTAGCTTGTTATATATACCCGGACCCCGATTTATAAAAGGGATGAGTGGATATATATACAATTATTTAAAGTCCCGCCAGGAATGCATCGAATCGGCTTTTGGCCTCACTATATAGCTCATCAGGAAGAGGAATGTATCCTACATCGAGAACCAATGTACCTGCCTCTTTGAGATAGAAATTCACAAACTCTACAACTTCCGGTTTCTTAGCAGCACCACTGCTCACATAAATGAATATCGGTCTTGATAATGGTTTGTAAGTTCCATCTTTAACAGTTTCTATCGTAGGTGTGACCTTGCCATCTTCTGTTTCAACTGCCAAAAGCTTGAGTTTATCTTTGTTTTCAAGATAGTAAGCCAGACCAAAGAAACCGATTGCTCCTTTATCTCCGGCTACGCCCTGAACCAAGACGTGATCGTCCTCAGAAGGCATATAATCTCCACGGCTAGATCCACTTTTTCCAACGATGGCCTTGGTAAAGTAATCGAATGTTCCAGACGCTGATCCAGGTCCCATGAGAACCAATTTCTGATCTGGAAAATCAGGTCTTATTTGATTCCAGTTTGTAATCTTTCCCTGTGCATCCGGTTCCCAAATCATTTTCAATTCTTCTACTGTGAGAGAACTGACCCAATCATTTTCAGGATTGACGACGACAGCGATTCCATCGTAAGCGACAGACAGTTCAATATAGTCCATCCCGTTTTCCTTACAGATTGCAGCCTCTTTATCTTTGATTGGTCTTGAAGCATCTGAAATATCAGTTTCTCCTCGTCCGAATTTCTTGAATCCACCACCTGTTCCGGATACACCAATTGTGACTTTAACTTTAGGAGCTACAGTCCTGAACTCTTCTGCAATAGCTTCAGTGACGGGGTATACAGTACTAGAA
>JAHHJO010000577.1:0-8867 GCA_018680275.1 Bacteroidia bacterium | reverse complement strand
CTTCTATTGTCAGACGATTAGATCCAATTCCTGATATGTTGGCACCCATTTTATTTAGCATTTCACAAAGTTGCTGCACATAGGGTTCACAGGCGGCATTATAGAGGGTGGTGGTTCCTTTGGCAAGAACAGCAGCCATTACAACGTTGGCTGTCCCTGTTACAGAAATTTCTTCCAAGTGAATATATTTTCCTATCAGCTTTTTGGCTTCAAGGAAGAATTCATCTTTGTCCTCATTATAGTTGAATTTTGCACCCAGGGAAATAAAGCCATGAAAATGTGTATCCAGTCTGCGACGACCGATTTTATCACCTCCCGGCTTGGGTAAAAAAGCCTTACCAAATCTTGCAAGGAGTGGCCCGAGAAGCATGACGGAACCTCTAATTTTTTTTGCTTCAGCGAGGTAGTCTTTGGATGCAAAAAAGTCAAGATCAATTTTTTTTGCCTGAAAGGAGTATGTGTTCGATTCTTTTTTCTCCACTAAGACTCCGAGACCCTTTAGCAGAGAAATCATCCTGTTCACATCGAGAATATCAGGAATATTTGAGATTTCAACCTTCTGGTCTGTCAGTAAAACTGCACTAATGACCTGTAGTGCTTCATTTTTAGCTCCTTGTGGAGTAATAGAACCACTGATCTTACAGTTACCCTCTACTAGAAATGCTTCGTTTTTCATTTTAATACTTGTATGTCAGCGACAAATATATTAAAAGAAAAACTAATATTATAGGTTTCTAGTACCGTCTTCTTTTTCTGTTATTGTTTCGTTTGTGAGTATTACTTGGACGCCTTTTCTTTCTAACTGCAGATGTCAAAAGATCAAGAGAGCTTGACTCTGAAACATTGAGTTTACCATCAGAAAGAACCTTTAGGTCGGCAAGGATAATTTCATCGCTGACATAGTGTTCCGGGTTCCAGTTTTTGTATGCCAACTTCATAAAGGAAGCTATATTTTCAACAAACCCTTCTTTAATAGGTCCATCTTCCATGGTGATGGCTTTGGTTATAAGTGTCCGTACGTGGTGTCCATAATGCCTGTACTCTTTTTCTTTCACAGGATATTCGACAGTTGCCGGTTTGGCTTTAGCGTCCTCACCAGATGGTTTCTCTCCGGTTGGCGGGACTACATTAATGTCATATTGTGCGATTCTGAAAAAATGATTCCACAGTTTATTTCTGTATTCGGCAAGATTTTTACTTTGAGGATTCATTTGCTGCATCAGGTTAACGACTTGTTCTGCAAACTCTTGACGCTCTTTGTCATCCTCTATAGTTTTATTGAATTCAATAAGTGCCTGTATGTTTCTTCCATATTCCGGAATGATCAAGAGGTCTTTCTGACTGTTATAATCCATTTGAAAATTCATATTTCTATTCTACTGTTACTGATTTAGCTAAATTTCTTGGTTGATCAACATCACATCCTCTCATTACGGCTATATGATATGCCAATAGTTGAAGAGGAATAACTGATAATAATGGAGTCAAAGGTTCTTCAATTTCTGGTATCTCGATAATATAGTCTGCCAGGTCTTCGATCATATGGTCCCCTTCGGTGACAATAGCAATGACTACACCTTTACGTGCTTTAACTTCCTGTATATTGCTTACTATTTTTTCATATGCTGATTTATTTGTAGCAATTACAATGACAGGCATATACATATCGATCAATGCAATCGGACCATGTTTCATTTCGGCCGCAGGATACCCTTCCGCATGTATATAGCTTATTTCTTTAAGCTTTAGGGCGCCTTCCAGTGCCACAGGAAAATTATATCCTCTTCCCAGATAAAGGGCATTGGAGGCATTACGAATTTCACCTGCAATATATTTTATCTGATCATCCTTTGCCAGAATCTTTGCAATTTTCACAGGAACACTTTCGAGTTCGGCAAGTAATTTCCTGAAATAATCTTCTGATAAAAGCCCTTTGTGATGTGCAATATGAAGAGCCATTAACGATAGAATAGTTAACTGGCTTGTAAATGCTTTTGTTGAGGCGACACCAATTTCAGGACCAGCGTGTGTATATGACCCGGAATCAGTGGCACGTGCAATCGAAGAACCAACAACATTGACGATACCATAGATCAGGGCGCCTTTGGATTTTGCAAGATTTATGGCAGCGAGTGTATCTGCGGTTTCACCAGACTGAGAAATGGCTATAATAAAATCATCCTGGCTAATAACCGGATTACGATACCTGAATTCACTGGCGTATTCTACCTCAGTTTGAATTCTTGCCAGGTCTTCAAACAGATATTCTGCGATAAGCCCTGCATGCCATGAGGTACCACAAGCGGTAATGACAATGCGGTTGCAATTGGCAATTCTGTTGATATATTGCTGCATACCGCCCAGGGTTGCCCATCCTTCATGAGCATTAATCCTTCCTCTCATACTCTCTGCTACTGATACGGGCTGTTGAAAGATCTCTTTCAGCATATAATGAGGATATCCGGCCTTTTCCAGTTCATCGATCTTCAGATCAAGTTCCAAGATCTTTGGATTAGAAACCACATTAGCCAGGGTCTTTATAACATAGTCGCCATTTCTGTTTGCTGAGACAATTTCTCCATCTTCAAGATAAACGACTTTATTGGTATACTGGATAATGGGAGAGGCATCAGAGGCAAGGAACAATTCATTATCACCGATTCCAAATACAAGCGGGCTTGACATTCTGGCGCCAACGATTTTGTCTGGAGCTTCGCGATCCATGACAACAATAGCATATGCTCCTACGACCTTATTAAGTGCCAGCCTTACGGCTTCCTCGAGATCAAGGTTATTTGTGTTTTGAATTTCTTCTATCAGGTGCACCAAAACCTCTGTATCCGTATCTGTATTAAAGGTGTGTCCAAGACCCGACAATGCTTCTTTAATAGATGCATAATTTTCAATGATACCGTTGTGAATTATTGCCAGCCGGCCACTACCAGAAACATGGGGATGTGCATTTAAGTCATTTGGAGCACCGTGAGTTGCCCACCGCGTATGAGCCATTCCGGATGTAGAGCTTAATTCACCGTATTTTTCCTTTGCATGATTTTCAAGGTCTGCTACACGGCCTTGTTTTTTAATGATTTTCAGATCTCCGTTAAACAAAGCAACACCTGCACTATCATATCCTCGATATTCAAGTCTTTTCAGCCCCTGAATTAATATAGGATAAGCATTTTTCTGACCGAGATATGCAACAATTCCACACATAAAAACTAGGGATTGGTTGTTATGATTTTTAAAATAGCCGGAAATTCGGGATGCGAAGGACCAAAAAGTACTGATCTGTTTGGACGTTCCTGTTTTCCTAAGCCAGTGATAACTATTTCTGGTTTATCAATTTGACCACTCATGATATTTTTCAGATGGTTAGTAATAACCATTTCATACCTATTATAAGTGATACCATCAATTACGGTAGATTTCAAGGCACCATCAAATAAGAAAGAGAGGTATGCAGGAGAGGCGTCTTCAATAACATTTAATCTGCCTTCATCATTTATATAGCTTGCAAGTAACTGGGTAATAGGTTCGTATTGTTCGTCATGTTGGGATACAGTAATTTCCAGTACAGCCTTGTTAATAATTTCATCACTGATTTCTACACCAGACAAGTCAAAAGAAACATTTGTTCCGGCCATTGACTGAAGATACAGTGTTTCATCCGACCCTTCAATATCCGTTACGGACCCAACAGGTGTCCCGGTAAAATCGTGTTCAAAAGTACTGTGCCTGAAAGTGCCAATGTCAATAAAATAGATATTCTTAGCTGTGTCGCCTATGGTGTAATAGACTTCAATTAAAGCCTGAGATGTATTTCCCAGGTCAAAGCCAACCATGCTGTTTTCGGCATTTACGGACTTGATAGCAAACCCCTTTAAATAATTATTCAATGCTTCATTGGATTCATTATTCAGAGTATCCCTGGCTACAGGGCTCCAGAATGAAGTATCAAAGTGCATTCTCAATTGGGGTATAGCAGGAACTATAGAATCTACCACGGGACTATATAAGGCAATAGAGTCGTTATAATTGGTGACAATTGATACCTGGCTTAGAGGGTTTTCGTCATATTCAAGAACCATATCTGAATACAAGGTATCTCCGCTTTCCACTTCAAACAATTCACTGAGCTGATATAACTCAAAAAGGTGTTCTTCATTTTTATTTCCATAGAACCCAACTGAGTCATAAGGAAGCGACAATACTATTGAATCAAAGGAAGCATTACTGAAATCCGGAAATGAAGAAATCAGGGAAGTAGTAAAATAACTTACAGAACCATAGTAACCAAAAACCGGGTCGTTAACTGCTCCAACCATGTATGTCTTGCCTCCAAAAGAAGCGCTATTCCTAAATGTTGGAGGCACATCAGATGAAATGGTTTTTGCTTTAAGATGAAATGTGTCTGTAAATGAAACAGAAATATTAGGATCTTCAAGAAGCGTTGAACCAAGCTGGATTGAATCTCCACAAGAGCCCAATATAAAAATCAGGCTTACAGAAATAAGGTAATACAATTTCATTAATGATAATGCTCTATGAGACTTTTTCAAACAATCCTTTATAGAAATCAACCATTTGAGTCAACAACTCATTTTCATCCTCTACATAGTCCAGGAAGGGTTTACCTTCAGCTGCAATAAGGTTGTCGGCATCTTTTGGCAATGATTTACTTCCTTTAACGATAGCATCAGCATATTTAATACCTCCAAGTAGAAGTTTTACCTTTCCACGAGATTTAAAATCTGCAAGATCTTCTGGTTCCAGTTGATTTATGGCTGCCAATTCGAAAAACCTTTTGTTAAAGGTTGTTTCATAATTGTTTTTATAGGCAGAAAACACAATTGTGGAATGCTCAAAAATCGGATCATTTTTATATACCGAATTAAGATAAAACGGTACGAGGCTGGACATCCATCCATGACAGTGAATAATATCAGGAGGCCAACCAAATTTTTTAACGGTTTCTATGACTCCTTTACAGAAGAACACCATTCTTTCCTGGTTGTCTTCAAAAGGCTTTTCGTCTTCACCATCAAAAACAAATTTTCTTTTGAAAAACTCTTCATTATCCAAAAAATAAACCTGTAAACGTGCACCAGGTAATGAAGCAACTTTGATAATCAATGGAAAATCATCGTCGTCAACAATAATATTCATCCCTGACAAACGAACTACCTCATGCAAACGGTGCCTTCTTTCATTGATACTTCCATACTTGGGCATTAAAACACGAACCTCCATACCTTTACCTTGTGTGTACGGGGCTAATTTGCGTAACACATCAGATATTTCGGAGATCGTTGTATAAGGATTCATTTCCTGGGTAACAAACAATACTCTCTTCTTACTCATTCTTGATATTTTGTCTCCTGAAAAAGGGGTTGCAAAGATACTTAAAATATTTGTAAGATTCACCCGGAGCTTAATCAAAACTAGGTGATTATCAATGTGATAGCAGTGTTTAGCTAGAAACGATTTGCATTAATGTCGCGCAAATGATAGCTCCATAGGTTCCAAGAGCATAGCCAAGAACAGCCATTAAAACACCCACGGGGGCCAAACTTGGACTAAAGGCAGAAGCAACAATTGGTGCTGAAGCAGCACCTCCAACATTAGCCTGGCTGCCGACAGCAACAAAAAAGAAAGGAGCTTTTATCAATTTACCAACAAAAAGTAGAGTAATGACGTGAACCAGCATCCAGCAAATACCGACAGCAAAGAGGCCAAGGTTATTAAAAACCTCACCAAGGTTCATTTTCATTCCGATTGTGGCAACAAGGATATAGATGAAGATCGATCCCCACCGGGATGCTCCGATGCCTTCCATTTTCCTTGCTTTGGTCAATGCCAGGGACATACCCAGGGTTGTTGAAATAACAATAAGCCAGAAAAAATGTGACATAAGAGAATTTAGACGAAGGTTGTTTAAGGTCTCTTTAAATCCTGTCATCCAGGGGGTTATGACATCAGCACCCCAATGAGATAGTGAAACACCACCGAAAGCAACAGCCATTAAGACGAAAAGGGTCGTTGTAGTAGGCATTTGCTCTATGCTCGCCCGATAATCTGCTACTTTATTTTTCAAGTCTTCAATTGCACTATTATCAGCTTTAAACCACTCATCAATCCTATCTGAAATATTAGCGCCATAAAGCAAAAAACCCATCCATATGTTTGCGACTACAACGTCAACAACAATCATGGTTCCGAACAGGTTATCTCCAACCTCGTATATTTCTTTCATTGCAGTCTGGTTGGCACCCCCGCCAATCCAGCTTCCTGCAACAGTAGATAGCCCTCGCCATATATCTTCAGGGTTTCCGCCTATCAGGTTCGGGAAAAGCCATGATATAATAAGGAGAGCAATCGGACCACCCATAATGATACCAGCCGTAGCCGTAAAAAACATTATTAATGCCTTAGATCCAAGACCAATCAATCCTTTAAAATCAATGCCAAGACAAAGTAGAACCAAGCTGGCAGGCAAAAGATACCGACTGGCAACAAAATATAGCTGTGAGTGACGTTGCAACGCTTTGTACTCTTCGGCCGGAACACCATTTTCTGAAAGAAAAACAGTGATATTATCGTAACTGAGACCACCAGGCATGGTCAGATTGTACTGGCTCAATAAGTCATAAAGCCCTGAATCGTACCAGTGAGGTGCAATTAAACCCAGGGGCCAGTTTAGAAGGGCAGGAACAAAATAAGCCAATAGAAGTCCGGGGACATATGTGTAGAATTTTTTCCAACCAGGTGTTTTCAGCGATGATGTATGAAAAATAACAGCCAGAACGACCAGCAGAATTCCAAGAACAACAGCATCGTTGGTAAAAAAGGGAGCAATTCCTAAGAACATATTTCTTGCATTGAGCGAGGAAATTAATAAAAAATATTCACAGGCCAACCCTTCATACTTGAGCCACGAAATCAATAGATGTACTTTTATATAAAATATCTCAATGAAAGCAGGACCAAAGGAAATAGCAAAAATGATTGATCATGCGGTATTACACCCAACACAAAGCGATGAAGCATTAAAAAAAGAGTGCCTACTGGCAGCGAAATATCGTGTTGCTTCAATTTGTGTAAAACCCTACCACGTAAAAATGGCAGCAAAACACCTTAATAATTCAGAAGTGAAAGTATCTACAGTAATCGGGTTTCCTCATGGTGGTAATTGTATAGAGACAAAAGTGTTCGAAAGTCAAAAAGCAATTGATGATGGTGCCCTGGAGTTGGATATGGTGATAAATATCGGTAAAGTACTACAGGGAGACTGGGATTATATCAGGGACGAAATAAGGGCGGTACAAAAACTTGGCGGAGGAGAAGTTATTCTGAAAGTTATTTTCGAAACTGATTATGTAAAGAACCCAAAAGACATTGTTCACTTGTGCCACATTTGCGACGAAGAAAAAGTTGATTTTGTTAAGACATCAACAGGGTTTGGCTTTGTCAAGAGAGAAGACGGAAGCTATTCATATGAAGGTGCACGGAGAACCGATGTGGAAATGATGGTCAACAGAACAAACGATAAAACAAACGTCAAAGCCAGTGGTGGAATAAGGACCTTAAAAGACCTTCTTGAATTCAGGACAATAGGTGCTACGAGGATAGGTACGTCAGCGACTGAAGCTATTATGAAGGAAGCAATGATTACAAATTAGTCTTCAACAACATCCAGCTCTATCTGTCTGCTGTTGAGATCGGCAGAAAGAACAATGACCTTGATCTGATCCCCGATCTTAATGCTATGTTGCTGATCCCTGCTTACAGCTTTAAATCGACCTGGTGCCAGTGAATAATATTTGTCCATTCTGTCAAAAGGAATCATTCCTTCAGCTTTTGATTCGTTTAGTTCCACAAAAATCCCCCGTTCAAACATACCAGAAACAATACCATTAAACACCTCTCCGATATTTTCACTAATAAATTCAACTTGTTTGAATTTAATGGAGTCTCTTTCAGCATCCATTGCTTTTCTTTCCTGTTTGGATATGTGAATGCATTTAGCTTCTAGCTGGTTTTTATCTTCAAAATGATTTTCTTCATTAAGATTCTTTTCCAGAATTCTATGAGCTATAATATCTGAATACCGTCTGATCGGTGAAGTAAAATGAGTGTATTCCTCAAAATGTAATCCGTAGTGCCCGATATTGTTTGATGAATACACTGCTTTTGACATTGTTCTTATGGCAAACTGCATCAGGATTTTGGAAGCAGGGTCTTCTTTGGCTTTATATGAAAGCTCGGTGAATGACTGGGCAATTTTTTCTGGTGTTGACAAATCGAGTTTAATTCCAAGTTCCCTCATGAAAAGCGTGAGATCTGCCAGCCTGTCCAGGTCCGGAAGATCATGTACCCTGTAAATAAAAGGGATGGGCTTTCCCTTGCTTTTAGTTGAAATAAAATGGGCCACTCGTTTATTGGCGAGCAACATGAAGTCCTCAATGAGCATATGAGCATCTTTCCTACTTTTCACAAACACACCAGTAGGCTTATTGTCGTCTCCCAAAAGAAACTTGACCTCATCGGTTTCAAAATTAATGGCACCGTTTTTAAATTTTTCGTCCCGAAGACTGTAGGCAATTTTATTTATTACAGTCAATTCTTTATGATATAAGCCTCCAACATTATCCAGAGAAAGTTGAGCCTCCTCATAGGTAAACCGTTTGTCTGAATGTATGACAGATCTTCCAAACCATTCTTTGACAAGTTGATTTTTTTTGTCAAAGGTAAAAACAGCAGAAAATGTAAACCTGTCCACTTCGGGTTTGAGACTGCACAAATCATTGGACAACTTTTCAGGAAGCATGGCTATGCACCTGTCCACAAGATAAACAGATGTAGAT
>JAHHJO010000015.1:0-5015 GCA_018680275.1 Bacteroidia bacterium | reverse complement strand
GATGTACGCGCTTATGCACAAAAAGGTCAGAATATCGTGCGGGCATCGTGTGTTGGTTGCGGTATATGTGCTGCTGTTTGTCCGAGGGGAGTTCTGAGACTGGAAAATGGGAGTAAAGATATTTTTGATAGAGTTTAGGAGGGCTTTAGGCCGACGCCAAAAGAAATGCCAGCCAATAATGATGGGTTTCTTCAGGCATCCTGCCTGAAGAGCACGTCGGCAGCAGAATTATAGTTAATCTGCTTCAATTATAATCAACTAGTTTCTTATATTAAATTTTATATTCGATCTTAAAATAAGATGGTATTTTACCATGTGGTAAACCATGAACAAACATATATGGAAGGAATAAAAACATCATTGCTCAATGCTTTTATAGATGCATCATTGCGGGAAGATATAAAAGATGGCGACCATACATCTCTGGCATGTATACCTGCAGATGCAAGAGATACAGCAAGGTTGATTGTCAAGGACAAAGGAGTCATTGCAGGTGTTGATTTTGCGGAGCATGTATTCAAAAGACTTGATCCCGAATGTCGCTTTGAACGGCTTATTAATGACGGATCCGATGTAAAATATGGTGATATCGCCTTTACTGTTGAAACATATTCCCGGACCTTATTAAAAGGTGAAAGACTTGTATTGAATACAATGCAACGATTAAGTGGTGTATCATCCCTGAGCAGAAAATTTTCCCGCCTGGTTGAAGATTTACCGGTGACAATTCTTGATACAAGGAAAACAACGCCTTTGATGCGATTTCTTGAAAAATGGGCTGTACGTATTGGTGGCTGCACGAATTACCGGGATGGCTTATATGACTGGATAATGATAAAGGATAATCATATTGATGCATCCGGAAATGTACAGCAGGCTATTCGAAAGGTAAAGGATTATCTCCAGATTAATAATAAGGATTTGGGAATTACTGTAGAAGTAAGGGATATTGAAGAACTAAAGGCTGTTATGGAAGAGGGTGGTGTGACGAGGATAATGCTGGATAATTTCGATCTCGATAATATGCGTACAGCTGTTGAATTGATAGGTGATAGATTTGAATGTGAGGCTTCGGGGGGTGTAAATATTGGAACCGTTAGAGCCATTGCAGAAACCGGTGTGGATTTTATTTCTGTAGGTGCATTGACCCATTCAGCTGGTTCACTTGATATGAGCCTTAAGATCGTAAAATAGAAGAATGAAAATGAGGCCCTCAATGATTTGAGAGCCTCACTCTTCAAGTGTGGGAATTACCCAGGATAACTCAATATCAAAAAGCTTATTAAGACGATTGTGAACACACATGCAATCCAAAATCGCAGGTCTGTAAGTATGTTCTGGTTATCATCATGAATCATAAATGAGAAGGTTTTGGTTATTAAAGAGTAATGAGTATTTGCAATTCAATCATTGCATATGACCCTTTAAGACCAAAAAGAATACCATATGGATTATTTATTATGTGTTAAGTACTTGATCTGGGTAAGTGATTTTAAGGTAAAGCAATTATTAGGATTTAATGCAATCTGTAAATGTCTGATAATGAAATATCAATGCAATTGATATATAGTCTATTTAATTAATAGCTTCAAATGCATTATCTGAAAAATACCCAAAAACTTTAGATAGAATTTTTGATTGCTTTCTTGATTTTCCTGACAATTGAAGGGCCTTCGTAGATCATACCGGAATACAACTGTATTAAATCAGCTCCGGCTGCGAGCATATTTATGGCATCTTTATCAGAACAAATTCCTCCGACACCTATAATTGCCAGCTCAGGTTTCCTGCTCCTGATATACTTCACAACTTCCATGGACCTTTTGTGAAGGGGCTGTCCGCTTAAACCGCCATTGCCGATTTCATCGATCCGGTTTTGACCACTTTTCAGATTTTCCCTTGAGATAGTGGTATTGGTGGCTATGATACCATCAATTTTATTGGATTCGATGATATCCAGTGTGTCATTTATTTGTTCAAATCCAAGGTCAGGTGCGATTTTCAGTAAAATGGGTTTGTATTCTTTTTTTGTTTGTCTGAGTTCTGCCATCCTGGCCAGGAGTCTGTTCAGGGGTTCCTTGTCTTGTAAAGCTCTCAGGTTAGGTGTATTAGGAGAACTTACATTGACTACAAAATAATCAACATGGGGATACAATGCATTAAAACAGATTTCATAATCGTTGATCGCCTCCTCGTTTGGTGTGACTTTGTTCTTTCCGATATTACCCCCGATTATAATATGCCTGGATGTGTCTTTTTTGAGTCTTTCAACCATTCCCTCAACACCTTCATTATTAAAACCCATCCTGTTGATCAGGGCTTTGTCTTCCGGTAATCGAAAAAGTCTCGGTTGTAGGTTACCGGCCTGACCTTTTGGAGTCACAGTTCCGATTTCAATAAATCCGAATCCTAGATGTGACATTGCCTTATAATGCTTTCCTTCTTTATCAAATCCGGCGGCTAAGCCAACCGGGTTCGGAAACCGGATACCGAATACTGTTTTTTCAAGAACGGGCGCATCATAACTGAATATGAACTTCACGATCGACTTCAAAACAGGAATTGAAGTTATAATTCCGAAAATGGATGTACTGATATGATGTGCCTTTTCAGCCGGGAAAAGGAACAGGAATGGTTTTATAAAAAGTCGATAAAACAATTACTTGATTTCTTCTTTTAATTTATCGAGATCTCTGACAAGAAGTCTCTTGCGGTTAAAGGTAAGAATATCTTCGTTTCTCAATTCATTCAGTACAGTGGTTACGGTCTGTCGGGAGGTTGCGGTCAGATTGGCAATTTCCTGGTGTGTAATAAAATTGCGTACGACCCATTCATAACCTACACGCTGGCCTCTTTTTCTTACAAGCTCAGCAAGGTATTCAACAATCCTGCTCCGGGAGTCCTTGAATACCAGCGATTCCAGCCTGTTTTCCATTTCGATGACTTTTGATCCCATCATTTTCATAAAAAACAAACTCAGGGAACTGTGATCTTTGATCAGGTTTTTCATTTCATTGGCGTTGATCACACATAAGGTTGTGTCTTCCAGTGCCAGTGCATAATCCCTTCTGGACGTTTCTCCGATCATGGACAACTCACCAAAGACTTCGCCTTTTCCAAGGATCGTCTTGGTGATTTCTTTACCATTATCTGCATAGGAGCCAATTTTTATTCTTCCATCAGTAATAAAGAAAATCTTATCACTTGATTGGTTGGGCAAGTAGACATATTCATTTTTCTCAACAATTTTGAGATGATCTTTATCTATTTGTTCGCCCATTTTCTTTGGACAAAAAATGCCTCCTACATCAATGTTTTCTAGGTACCAGATCGCTTTTTCGTTCATTTCAGGAGATTTAGAATGAAATTATTTGTTAGAAATCTTCATTTTCAATGCATCAACTAACTTCTCGAACTCCGGGTTCTTAGATACTAACAGATCATATTTTTCTTTTGTTGTTAAGGATTTGGGCTTTTTTGGAGGTTCATACTCAGGAAATGTCTTTTCGTTGACTTCAAACAATAATTTTATGTCCCGATTTGGATATTGATCATGAATTTTTTCCAGTAAGTGAATTTCCTGTTTGAGGAAATCAATATAGATCCTGGTGGGTGTAATGATGGTCACTGTATTATCATCGATGCGGACCTTGATGTATTTCATAGCTGTTTTCAGGGATTGAGATTCTGTATTGTCCCTGAATTCATCAAAAATCTTCTGAATCCTTTCAACATTGTAAGGAATGCCATTCCCGGCTTTGTCATTTTCTTCTTTTTCGATGGATTTCAGCAATGAATCTAGGTTTGCCGAAATCTGGGGGGCATCGATTTTTTCTATAACAGGCTTAACTGTTGCAGCTGCAGGCTGTTTTTCTTCTTCTTTTTCTTCTTTGTGATCTTTCTCAGATGCAGGATTGGTAACTTTAGCAGGATTTTGAACTGCTTCTGATGAACTGATCTTCGCAATGGATTCTTTGGGATTATCCTGTATAACAACTTCCTTTTCCTTGAGGATTTCCTTTTTCTCAGTCTGAACTACTGTTTTTTTTTTCTCGATTGCCCTGTTCATGTAGCACATCTTACTAAGTGCAATTTCAACACTCAGTCTCTTATTATGAGATCGTATCAAATTAATGTCCGCATTATTCAATATTGAGAGCGCGGTCATCAGGAATGAAGCAGAACTAAGTTGTGCCTGGTCTTCATATCTCTTTTTAAGATTATCGCCGGTTTCCAGCAGAGCAGCAGTTTTCAGATCCCTGACCATAAGAAGATCCCTTATGTGTTTCATAAGTCCTGGTATAAATTGCTCAGGTTCAAAACCGCTTTTTACAATCTTGTCATAGATAAGCATTAACGAAGGGAAGTCTTCTTTGATGGCAGAGTCTATGATCCGGAAATAGTAATCATAGTCCAGGACATTAAGATTGTCAGCGACATCCTTATAGGTAATGTCTCCTTCAACCGTACTAATAATTTTATCGTAAATGGACAAGGCATCTCGGAGTGCCCCATCTGCTTTTTGAGCAATAAGGTGCAGGGCTTCCTGATCTATATTCCTTTTTTCCTGTCCTGAAATAAATTCGAGTTGCCTGACGATATCCGGAATTTGAATCCTTCTGAAGTCAAATATCTGGCACCTCGAAAGTATTGTAGGAATGATCTTGTGTTTCTCAGTTGTAGCAAGGATAAACTTGGCATAAGGAGGTGGTTCTTCCAGGGTTTTTAAAAATGCATTAAAAGCGGCCTGGCTCAGCATGTGTACCTCATCAATAATATAGATCTTGAAAGATCCTTGTTGAGGTTGAAAACGAACCTGTTCATTTAGTGCCCTGATATGATCAACACTATTATTTGACGCTGCATCCAGTTCGAAAATATTAAAAGAGGCATTGTCAACGAATGCTTTGCAGGAATTACATTCTCCACAGGCTTTGAAACCTTCCTGCAGATTTTCGCAGTTGAGCACTTTTGCAAGAATTCTTGCACTGGTGGTTTTACCAACACCCCTGGGG
>JAHHJO010000135.1:0-3952 GCA_018680275.1 Bacteroidia bacterium | reverse complement strand
TTCCATAAATACCGCGAACTGGGATTTAAACTTCAGAACAGACTAAAACTCATGAAGAATAAAACATTATCACAATACCTGAATAGTGAATTCAGGATTTATCAGAGGCGATACCAGGAAAATATAACAGGCAACTACAAAGGATCAGATACTGCAGATATGGATGCGCGCATTTTCAGATTTATGGAATTACGATTATCATACCATGTTAAAATAAAAAGAAGATTCGGTTTGTCTCCTTCCTTCTTATTCAGGAAAAGAACAGATGTCATTGAAAACAGGTTTAGCTACACACACTGGGAACCTAGAATGGAATTCTCCGGAATGATAGGGAAACTTGAATTAAGCCTCAGGTTAAGCCAGGGATGGAGAACCTTCAAGAATATTTTTTCAGAGACCCAAACAACCAGGCAGCTTCAATTAGAATATCTAAAGCTTAATTGTCTTATCAGGTATCAAATCAACAATTCCATTGAAATTAAACTAAACGGTCATTGGCAGCAACGCAAAAGAAATGTTTTTGATCCCTCCTCTTCTTTCTATATGCCATTTATTAACTGGAATGGCACTATCGGTGTCTGTTATATTTTTTGACAAAAACCGGTTATCAAGGTAGGGTAAAAATAGACAAGGCTGTTATACATTAAATGCAATTCTTCAAAATCAAATAATTACTATGAAATGTCAAGTTTTATTTTTTTGCCTGTTAATTATTTCTTCAGTCCTCTCAGGTCAATTCAGGAACTACGATTTTATCGGTGCAGGACATGACTATGAAGTCACTGTGACAAGCAGCTCTGAATCAATTCCTAATTCGGGAAAGAAAACCATTGATGGATTTCCAGTTCAAAATCAAGATCAGCTAATGGATGCTTCCAGGTTCCTGGCCCAGAGTACTTTCGGTGCAGATATGGCAACCATCAGGATGGCAGCAGCTATGGGATATGAAAGCTGGCTTGAAGAGCAATTTAGTTTGCCTGCAACATACACAACAACTGAACTTCTGGTACACGGACCACTATATGGTGACCTTGATGAATTTGAAGGGAATGGATTCCACACCTTTCATAATTTTAATACCGCCTGGATAACAAATAATTTGACATCCCCGGACCTATTAAGACAGCGTGTGGCCTACGCGCTAAGCCAGATCATGGTTATCAATAACAGTACAGATTTCTTTCATGACGTGGGCATCGCTTCAAGTAACTATTATGACTTACTTCTCAAAAATGCATTTGGAAGATTCGACAATTTACTGATGGATGTCACCAGGTCGGCTTCGATGGGTACTTTCCTTTCACACTATGGAAACCCAAAGGCAGACCCTGCCAACAATATTCATCCGGATGAAAATTATGCGCGTGAGATCATGCAATTATTTACCATAGGACTATGGGAATTGAACCCGGATGGAACAAGAAAATATGATACTGAGGGACAGTTCATCCCTACATATACGAATGCCGATATCAAGGAGTTTGCCCAGGTTTTTACCGGCTTGTCTGATGGAGGTGCAAATGGCGAATTTGGACCATTTGATGAATCGGAAGATCGAAGAGCCATGGTTATGGAACCCATGAAAATGTATGATGCATTTCATGACAAAAGTGAAAAACAACTTCTTAACGGGACTGTGCTTCCAGCAGGTCAGAGTGGTGATGAAGATCTGTCCCAGACAATTCAACATCTGTCAACACATCCCAATACTGCGCCTTTTATTTCCAAATCTTTGATTAAAATGCTGACAACAAGTAATCCAAGCCCGGCATATGTCAAGCGTGTAGCAGACAAATTCAACCCGAATGAAGATGGAAACCACAAAGAACTTATCAAAGCCATTCTTTTGGATCCTGAAGCCAGGAATTGTAACCATTCAGAAACATACACATTTGGAAAGCTCCGTGAACCTGTTGTCAGAATGATGAACTACCTCAGGGCCTTCCCAATGACAGCCAATGAAAATGGAGATTACTTTTATGTATTCGAATGTCTGAAGTCAAATACCGGGCAGGCGCCATTACAAGCTCCAAGCGTCTTTAATTTTTACCTGCCTGACTACAGCCCCCAGGGACCGATAAGTCAGCAATACAAAGTGGCCCCGGAATTCCAGATACTGAATTCAACCAATGTCATCGGACTTATAAATGAAGTTCATAAACTAACTGTCAACCAGGAATACCTTGAAGATTTCTGCATTGTTGAATCCTTTGAGGAAGATGAAGAACCCGAAGAGCCAGACGAGGAGGAATTACTGGAATCCTTTGAGATGTATTCAGATTACAGGATGGATTATTCGGAAGTAAGCGATTTGATAAATAACCCAGATGCCATGATAGACTACCTGGACATCTTATTGGCAAACGGTTTACTTACGGATCAGACAAAAGATATTATAAAAGATGCCATGTATCAGCTTAATGAGCCAACTGATAAATTAAGGATGGCGACATACCTGATCATGATTGCCCCTGATTATGCCATACTGAAATAAAAAACAATTCTTCATTCGAAATATCTAAAACAATGTGCAAGAAAAAATATAGCAGAAGATCTTTCCTTGGAACAGCAAGTTGTGCGGCCATAGGCTCTACAACTTTCTTTTCAACTTTCTTCAATCTACAATCCATGAGTGCAGCATCATTACAAAATGCAAGATATCTGAATGCTGGTGAAGATTACCGTGCACTGGTATGCATTATGCTCGGAGGTGGAAATGATTCTTTTAACATGATTGTTCCAAGCAATACACAGGATTATAATGATTATGCCAATACAAGATCCAACCTGGCTTTGTCAAAGAATTCATTGCTTCCATTAAATGCAAATTCATTTAATGAAAAAAACCTTGGTCTGCATCCGTCAATGCCGGAACTTAAAACATTATTTGACAACGGTAAAGTAGCTGTCATCAACAATGTTGGAACCCTTGTAGAACCGATCACAAAATCGCAATATCTCAATGGTGCCAGATTACCATTTGGACTATTCTCACATTCAGACCAGGATCAGCAATGGCAAACTTCGGTTCCTCAAACCAAATCAGCGACGGGATGGGGCGGCAGACTTGCTGACCTTGTAGAAGCAGCAAATAATGAAGGCAAGATTTCCATGAATATTTCACTATCGGGTAAAAACGTATTTCAACTTGGTAAAGAAGCTTCAGAATATAGTATCCTTCCAACTGGGAAAGGTGCAATCGGAATTAAAGGCTATGGCGGTAATATGACTTTCAACCAGATCAAAACCCAGGCCATAAACAGCCTGATGGAACAACAATACCAGGATATCTTCAAGCAAACTTATTCAAGTGTTGTTACAGCAAGTCAAAATACGAATGAATTATTCAGTACAACTGTAGGTAACTCAAACATTGCTACATCCTTTTCAACAAACCAATTCTCACAAAGTCTTCGAATGATAGCCCGGACTATAAAAGTCAGGAAGGAACTGGGTTTGAAGCGCCAAACTTTCTTTGTCAGATTTGACGGATGGGATCATCATGATGAAGTCTTGAATAATCAATCCCAGATGCTTTCTGTCCTCAGTAAAGGCATGAGCGAATTCCAGGCCGCATTGGGCGAACTGAATCTTGAAGACAATGTCACAACATTTACAATTTCTGATTTCGCCCGAACCCTGACTTCCAATGGAAACGGAACTGATCATGCATGGGGAGGTAATGTTCTTGTCATGGGTGGAAAAGTAAAAGGAAAAGACATCTACGGATCCTACCCTTCCATCAAACTGGGTACTGAACTTGAAATCGGAGAAGGGGTCCTTATCCCACAGATATCAACGGATGAGTACTTTGCTGAGCTGGCATTATGGTACGGTGTGGGAAAGACAGACCTGGTTACTTTGTTTCCCAATATTGGAAATTTCTACAATACAATGTCGGTACAGGCACCGATTGGATTCATGAATTTAAGTTAAACACTTTATTACCTGA
>JAHHJO010000282.1:0-10425 GCA_018680275.1 Bacteroidia bacterium | reverse complement strand
GCTTCGAAATGGATTCATATCCTGGTATGATGGACGATTAAGCCGTCTGCTGTAATTCAGTTGAAATCTGTTTTTTTCATTGAGCTGGTATGTCAGCCCAAAAGATGGAAATAGATCTGTATAGCTTCGATCAACCAATTCATTTTCTGAAGGAATCAGCGCAGTTAAATGTCCTTCAGAGTTCGTGTGTTCTATCCTTAAACCAGCCTGCATGCTCAGGTCGTTTATCTTCATCGAATAGTTTGCATAGGAGGCATATACAAGTTCTGAATACCTGAAGTCATTAGAGCGTTCTGTATCAAGTTCCCTGGTTTCATCATATACATTATAGAAATCAAAAACATTGTCCGTTATAACATTGGCCACTTTGGCGCCAAACTGAAGACGTCCGTTCAGAAAATCTTGTTCAAAATCTAATTTTGCTGTAGCGATTTCGATATCTGTAGGAGTATATGTAAAAAAGTCTTTAGTTGATAAAATCATTCCTCCTGCACCAAAATAGGTGTTGGGTTGGAACGCTTCTCTTGTCCTGGAGTATTTGCCATAATCTACATCTATATTCAAACTCCTGTTTTGCTTGTCAGAATATTTATAATTCCCGTTGATGTTCCAGTTGGCCCTGTCTGATTCATTATCTGACATGGCAACCAAAGTACTGTCTATCAAAGAGGATCCTGTTTTGAAGATATCTGATTCGGTGTTCTGTACGTGGTGTCCTTGAGATTTTGATAGATTGGCAAGAAAGCCAAACGTACTTTTTTCATTGAGTATATAGTCTACACCTGCACGGCTATTAAAACCATTCCAGCTGTCATTGCCAATAGAGGCCTGGTCAAAGCTTAAACCTTGTTGTTCACGATAGAGGTTAAATGGATTTATATCAGCACCCTTGTACCCGGTGACAGTTCCGTAAGTATTCCATGCCTTACTTTTATAAGTTCCCCTTAAGGTTGTATTGTATCGTGATTTCTGTCCAATGGAGTAAGTCGTATTCAGGCTTCCGTTAGCACCAAGGTTTTTGTCTCTCAACAACTTAATATTTATAATACCCGCATTACCTTCAGCTTCGTATTTTGAGGAAGGGTTGGTAATGATTTCAATAGACTCAATCTCAGAAGATGGAATAGTCTTAAGAAAATCAGCCAGGTCTGTACCATTCAGCTGCGTAGGTCTTCCATCAATAAAAATTTGCAAACCGCTTTTACCCAGCATAAAAATATTATCGTTGTTATCTATCATAACCCCGGGAGATTGTCTCAAAAGAGTATAAGCATCCGATCCTGAATTATTTATGCTCCCTTCCACATTAAGAATCATTTTATCAGGCTTCATTTCCAAAAGCGGCTTTTTTGCAGTTACAGTAACTTCTTCAAGTTCATTTGATGAAGGCTCAAACCTGATAGGGTCAAGGGTTATGAGATCACTGTCAGAAATGTCGAAACCAGGCGAGACAGCATCAGGATATCCTACATAACTGGTCCCAATAAAATAAGAACCTGAAGAGATGCCCTTAATGCTGTAATTCCCTGTTTCGTTCGAGTATTCAACTTTTACGATAGAACTATCTATTAGAGAATAGAGCACAACATTTGCATAGATCACTGGCAGGTTGTTATGGTCTATAACAGAACCAGATATTTCAGAATTTTGTCCAGAAGTAAGAGCAGGTATCAAAAAACAGAACAGGATTAGTATATTTTTCATTTTGATTATGGTTGAAGTTTTGAATCAATACAAAGACGAGACACCCGTCACATCAGTTACAATTCTTGTCGAGGAAAACATGTTGTTGGTAGGAAATCAACAGCTTATGTATTATCAAAAGCAACAAACTGACTCAGATTGTCCTCATTTGTTGCGTTAGGTGTACATCAGAGTAAAAATTTCAAGCTAATTTTAGATCATGTTGGCAAAGAAGGCCATATTAATATTCATCATTTCAGCTTCAGGCATCCACCTTAGCGGGCAGCTGTATTTTGGGATCAACGCAAGCTATTCAATTCCTTTTACCAGATCAGAAGAGATTAAATATGATGATGCACAGGATTTTCTTACCTATAGCTTACGATTTGTAGAACTGGACGTTACGCCTTCGCTGAATACATATATATATTATAAGAATGAAATAATGTATTTGCAGGGTGGAATAGGATACAGACAAATCAAAACCAGATTTCGGAGCATTAGCTATCTGGAGTTTGGTAAACAAACACCTGTAGAAACTATAAAAAAGACAAGTTATCTGATGCTTCCAATTCATGCCGGCATTTGCTTTGACAGGTTTAAATTTGGAGCAGGGCCCGTCTTCGGTTATATCGTTGACCAAAACAATATTTTTGAAGAAATTGAAAGCTTCGAAGAAAGACGAAGACGACTTGATACAGGGTTTGCGTTCAACTTTGGAATTACGATATATCGATTCCAGCTGGACCTGAGTTACGAATACCAGTTTAATAGTGTAGGAGATTATCTTTATTATCGCAAGGATGAAAAGGGATTTAACAACCAGGCACAGTTTATCAACCTGGGACTGGGATTGATTTTCTAGTCAGTATAAATCACCTCTCTCAGGAAACGAACAACAAGGGATACCTCAAAAGTAATATTACGAATTCTCCTTTCGGGGATGGTGGTCGTTCTTCCATCGTATGGACTAACTACATTAGGTATTTCGGGGGACTGGTACTGGAACGAAAAATCGGGACTGAAAGTAACTTCAAGTGTAGGTTGAACATAAGCAGAACCAAGATATTCTATTCCTCCTCCGAAACTGACGCCATATACAAAAGTATTTGTATAAACATCAATCGGGTAAAACAAGGCGGAAGGGGAGTTACTGAACAAATCCTGTATTTCATCGAGGTTATCAGAAACAAGATACTCTGCGCGCACACCAAAAAAGTAATATGGCGTGGTAAGTTTTTCTGTAATCAATCGTTTTTTGGCGCCTAATAAAAGTGAAATATTCCGAAACTTATAACCCTCAGAAAAACGTAAACCATTATTGATATTGGATACAAAAATTGAACTTCCCCTTGTGTGGTAACCAATCTGTGCAAATAAAGAACCTTTGTATTTGTAATCTATAGATTCAATGAATGCTGCAAAATGATAGTTAAGTAAAGGCTTCCTTTCAGCTTCGTTCCAGTTTTGTGTAGCAATGGTCAGACCGGCTTTTGGTCCAAAATAGAACCCTCCATCCTGGGCAGAGCCCTGGGAGACAAATAAGAATACTATAAAAAACGTAAAAATGATTTTCCTCATTTCTTAATCCTGGTTATGGTACGCAAAATTAAAAGATAAAATCTTCTTGAGCAGCCAATCCGTCAAACTCCGGAGTTCTCGTGAATTTTGGTCGTTTAATCAGACTGATTTTTTTACGTAGATGAATTCTTTCTCCTTTCAGAGGTTCTGCGTCTTTTGGAATCCGGTTACGAAGCCTAAGGGCATTTTCTTCCAGGGAATAAATCATGGCAATTTCTGATAGGGTCTCACCCAGACCTACAATATGATAAGTCTTATTTGAATCGGATCGCATTCTTTTTCTTTCTGACCTCTTGTTTTGAGCTATTGTTGTTTCCGTTGCATCGCCAGGTGAATAGGAAGGATACTCAAAGTGTGTTTTATTTTTTCTCGTGGCAATTTCAGAATCCTGCATCGCCAGGTCAGGAGAAAAGTCTTCTACTCCGGCATCATCAAGAAAGTACAATTGATACTTTTCAATGATATTAATTAGTTTTTTTGGATAAGCCTTGTCAGTAGCATAACCAGCTTTTTTCAGTCCTTTGGCCCAGGCTTTATAGTCCTGGTGATCATAGTTAAAAAGAAAAGCATATCTGTTTTGTGTGACCAGGAACTCACTGTGAGCAATAAATGACTCAAATGAGGAACTAAATTCCCTGAAACAGCTTTTAATTAATTGTCCTTTAGAGTTATAGTCATCATCATGAAGGTAATAAGTGCCACCGTTCCAGGAACCACCACACTTGATCCCAAAATGATTATTGGCTTCACGGGCCAGGCTACTTTGGCCTGCACCGGACTCCAGAAGGGCCTGTGCCATTTTGATACTGGCAGGAATACCGGTCCTATGCATCTCGGAAATAGCAATTTCTTTATATTGCGAGATATATGTTGTACTGGGGTTCTCCTTATATGAAACCAATGCAAAATAAACGATAAATGCAACGATCAAGCTCCTAAGCATATATTATAAATTATTATTATTCATAAGCATTGCAAAAACAATGCCTTACTTAAAAAAACACGTGATTTATGGACTTAATGGATTTACTTCAATGGCAACTATCTGACGGAGTATTAAACGGATTAGACAACCAGCTTAATATAGGAGATAGTAAAAAAACAAATGCTGCTGCAAGTGCTGCTATGTCAGTTTTGATGACGGCATTATCTAAAAATGCTGCTTCTTCTGATTCTGCGCTGAATGGTCTTTCGGGTGCATTGGAAAGAGACCACGATGGATCTTTTCTTGATGACATCATGGGACTGATGACAGGAAAATCGCAGCCGCAAAACGCAAAACAGTTGAATGGTGCAGGTATCCTGGGACACCTTTTAGGAGGAAAGCAGGATTCAGCGATAGAAGTTCTGGCTAGAATGGCTGGACTTGATAAAAATCAGAGCATGGGGATGTTAGTTAAACTGGCACCAATGGTTTTAGGTGTACTTGGACGGTACAAAAAACAAAAGCAAATGGACAATGACGGGTTGCGTTCATTTTTGAATCGTTCACAGGAAGTACACGTTGAGAGGAATGAAGGTGCAAACATATTCACCAAGTTACTAGACAAGGATGGAGACGGCTCAGTGGTTGATGAAGTTGCAAGCATCGGCATGAAAATGTTGGGCAACTTCTTAAGGAGATAATTTATGATTCCTTATCCTGGACCAGTTCAATGAGAACACCATTGGTTGATTTGGGATGAAGAAAGCAGACAATTTTATTATCTGCACCATCAACAGGGCTTTCGTTTAACAGGCGAAAGCCCTGTTCTTTTAATCTCTTCATTTCAGAACGAATATCTGTAACCGCAAATGCAATATGATGAAAACCTGGACCTTTCTTTTCCAGAAACTTTTGGATGACGCTATCTTCACTCGTGGCCTGAAGTAATTCTATTTTATTGTTACCAACCCTGATGAATGAAGTCAGAACCTTTTGAGCTTCTACAATTTCCCGTTTATATGGTTCAACATCAAACAGAGCCTCAAACAATTTTTCACTTTCATCTATGTTTTCGACGGCTATTCCAACATGTTCGATTTTCTTCATTATATGATCTGTTTAAAAGTGGGCGGTTAAATCTTAGTTAAAGATATGCATTAGCCTTTATGAAAACTTAACTTTGATTGAAGTTAGACTGCATGAATAAGAAAATTATCTGGGCTATTATTATTTTGATGAGTGCTGCACTCTTTGGGATCGCAGTCACTCAGTTTGTCTGGATAAAAGCCCAGGTGGATCTTGATGAAAAGAACTTTGACGATAAGGTTGTCATGGCCATGAATAAGGTCAAGTCCAGGTTGCAAAAGGATACAGAAACCAAAGACTTTGTAACGAACTACTGGAAACCTCAAAACAGAACAAGCACATTGAGTTCGGAAAACGCGAAACTCATTTCCAATATATTACTTAAGGATCAAAATTATCTCCAGTTTGCAGATATCCTCAGAACCATTGACCCGGAAGGAATGCTTGAAAACATTGACAAGGAGAATCTTGACCGGTATATCAAAGAAGAACTTGAAGACCAGGGAATAAGCCTGAAATATGATTATGGTGTATATTCAAACAGGCATAATGATTTTGTAATTCGCAACGGAAATTTTGCCGTACAGGTTGAAGGAAACTCAAGTCCTGCCTATGTGGGTGCGACGCGCGGATTGTATGACTCTAAATACAAGGTCCAGTTATTTAACGACGAGGAGAGCCTGACCGGGTACCTGAAAATATTTTTTCCAAGCAAGCGCAGCTGGTTATGGGCCTCAGTGTTGCCATCCATGTTGAGCTCATTGCTATTTACCACACTGATCCTGTTTTGCTTTGCATATACGATATTCATCATATTCAGGCAGAAAAAAGTATCAGAGATGAAAACAGATTTCATCAACAATATGACGCATGAATTTAAAACACCGATTGCAACGATATCCCTGGCGACTGATTCGATTACAAACAGTTCAGTGATCAATGATGTGAATAAGGTTAAACGGTTTACAGGAATTATTAAGCAGGAAAACAAAAGGATGCTTAACCAGGTTGAGAAAGTTTTACAGATGGCCAGGATCGATAAACAGGACTTTGAATTGAAGATCACAAACGTTAACATAAATGACGTTGTCTTCCAGGCCTCGGAAAACACCCGTTTAAAAGTTATTAAAAGGGATGGGTACCTAATCACGCAGTTAAACGCTGTTTATCCAAATATTGAAGGCGATTTAACGCATGTATCAAATATCGTACATAACTTACTCGACAATGCTGAGAAATATTCAAAAGAAAAACCCGAAATTACGATCACAACAGAGAACTATGAAAATGGCGTAAATGTCATCATCCAGGATAACGGAATAGGTATGTCAAAAGAGTCTTTAAAGCATATTTTTGATAAATTTTACAGGGTCCATACCGGAAACAGGCATGACATCAAAGGTTTCGGCCTGGGACTCAGTTATGTCAAGGCGCTTATGAATGCACACAAAGGAATGGTAAAAGTAGAGTCAGAATTAGATAAGGGAAGTACATTTACTTTGTTTTTTCCTTTTAAATTTAGTGACTAATCATATAGAACTTCATCTAAATAATAAGTAAAACTTTAGAAATATCATGTCAGAAACAATAACTCAAAAAATCCTGCTCGTAGAAGATGATCAAAATTTCGGCGATGTTTTAAGATCTTATTTGGAAATGCACGATTATGAAGTAGATCTAGCCAAAGACGGTGAAGAAGGTCTTATGAAATATAATAAAGGCAGTTTTGATTTGTGTATTCTGGATGTAATGATGCCAAAAAAAGACGGATTTACGCTTGCAAAAGATATAAGGGAAAAGGATAAGGATATTCCTTTGATATTTTTAACTGCCAAGTCTCTAAAAGAAGATGTACTGGAGGGATTCAAAATCGGAGCAGATGATTATATCACAAAGCCTTTCAATTCCGAGGAATTGTTATTAAGGGTTCAGGCCATACTTCGAAGATCAGGTGCCAAACCTGACCCGAAAGACGATGTCAAAGAATTTCTTTTAGGAGACTTTCACTTTAATTATCCGCTACGTATTTTAACCTTTAACGGAAGTAAAGAACACCATAAAGACCATCTGTCTCCAAAAGAAGCACATTTGTTACGCTTATTCTGTGTACATAAAAATGACGTTTTGCCCAGGTCCCTGGCATTAACTAAAATCTGGGGAGAGGATAATTATTTTACGGCACGAAGTATGGATGTTTTTGTAACAAAGCTCCGTAAGTACCTAAGCCGTGATGAAAAACTGGAAATAGTTAATATTCACGGAAATGGTTTCAGACTTATAGATCGGTCAGTAGAAGTTGTGGAATAATATTTACTCCTCTATTGTTTCTTCTACATTTTCGGCTTCGTCTTCAAATAATTCCTTGTATTTGGAATCAGCACCACCATTAAGTGTTGGATGAAAATCGTCAACATCAGGAAATGGTCTTGGACCTATCAGTCTTTCCACATCTGATTTTAACAAAACTTCATTTTCCAACAATTGTTGAGCCAGGACATTAAGCTCGTTCCTTCTTTCTTTGAGCAATTCCTGTGCCTTTAGATATTGTTCGTCGATAAGTTTTCTGACCTCATCATCTATTAACCTGGCAGTCTCATCAGAATAAGGTTTGCTGAAGCTGTCTTGTGACATACCATAAAAGGACACGTTTCCAACACGTTTGTTCATGCCAAAAACAGAGATCATGGAGTAGGCCATTTTTGTAACCTGATCCAGGTCGTTCTGTGCTCCTGTTGATATTTTGTCAAATACAATTTTTTCAGCAGCCCGTCCACCAAGAGTCATAATCATACGATCCTTCAGTTGCTCCGTCCTGGTGATGTATTCTTCTTTGGGCAAATATTGTGCGTATCCAAGAGTACCAATTCCACGAGGTACGATTGTTACTTTAACCAGCGGAGAAGCATGTTGGAGATACCATCCACAAATCGCATGTCCTGCCTCATGAAAAGCAATAATTTCTTTATCTCTTGGAGATATTATTTTGTTCTTCTTTTCAAGGCCACCAATTACCCTGTCCAGGGCATAGTTAAAGTCATCCATTTCTACAGACGATTTATTGCGTCGGGCAGCTACCAAAGCAGCCTCATTACAAACATTGGCGATATCTGCGCCAGCAAATCCCGGCGTCATTTCGGCTAATGCATAGGGATCAATCTCACTTGAAGTTTTGATGGTTTTAAGATGCACTTTAAAAATGGCTTCTCTTCCCTTTAGGTCAGGTCTGTCAATTCCGATTTGCCTGTCAAAACGACCAGGTCTCAGCAAGGCATTGTCCAGGATGTCGGGCCTGTTCGTTGCTGCCATAAGGATTACTCCCTTGTCGGTACTGAAACCATCCATTTCGACAAGAAGCTGATTCAAAGTATTTTCCCGCTCGTCGTTGCCTCCCTGGATAGCACCTTTACCCCGAGCACGACCTATAGCATCGATCTCATCAATGAAAACGATACAAGGGGCTTTCTCCCTGGCTTGTTTAAACAAGTCTCTGACTCGTGAAGCTCCAACACCAACAAACATCTCAACAAAATCAGAACCAGAAATTGAGAAGAAAGGAACGGCGGCTTCACCAGCCACAGCTTTAGCAAGTAGGGTTTTACCTGTTCCCGGAGGACCGACCAAAAGAACTCCTTTTGGTATTTTTCCTCCAAGGGATGTATATTTTTTAGGATTCTTAAGGAAGTCCACAACTTCCATTACTTCTTCTTTGGCCTCTTCAAGACCGGCGACATCTTTAAAGGTAACCGTTACCGCAGCATTGTTGTCAAACAATGTAGCTTTGGATTTACCGATATTAAAGATTTGAGCTCCTGGTCCACCGGCACCAGTTCCAACACGTCTCATAAAGAAAATCCATAACCCGATTATAAGGAATAAAGGAATTACCCAGCTTAGAACCGCTCCCCAGTAATTTTGCTCTGTTTTGTATACAGGATCAATTAAAACACTTCCTTTTGTAGTATTGATTTCATTTACCATAGCAACAAAAGAGGCAACATCGCCGATTTCAAAGGCGAAATGAGGCTGTTGCACGTTGAAATTGTTTTCCTTTATTTCAGGGTAATGTACCAGACTGTCTTTTTTGATAAATACCCTTACAAGGTTTTTGTTTATAACATCCACCTTGGCTACATGACCTTTGGTGGCGATATCCTTGAACTTATATGGTGTCAACTCTGAAGTTTTACCATTGATCAGAGTGACAATGTTCAATGCAAGGATAAAGAAGATTATCAGCCCATAAATCCAGTATGAATTAAGGACAAATTTCTTCGGATTTTTATCTTCATTTTTTTCGCTCATAACTATTTCTTACTTGCAGAACACAAAATCATTATATGTTTTGGTATTCTGTGGTTTTTGCATCACTCCACAATTCTTCAATTTCATAAAACCTTCTGGTTTCAGGGTAGAAAACATGGACGATTACATCAAAATAATCTACCAAAACCCAGGTTGAATGTAATTTTCCTTCAATGTGAGATGGTTTGATGCCAAACACCTCTTTCACTTTTTTTACAATATTATCAGATATTGAACTTATTTGTGTCGACGAATCTCCTTCACATATGACAAAATAATCAGTTGGAGCGTCATCCAATTCTCGCATATCAAGTTTCACGATATTCTTACCTTTAATATCCTGGATGCTGTCAATAATGAGATCCAATAATTCAAGCTTGTTCGCGGTATCCTTTTTTAATACTGTGTCTTTATGCAAACTTTACTTCTGTTTAACTGTAATTCAAATTTACTAAAATTAAATGTCCGACATTGGAACAGATGAACTCCATAAAGGTTTCTAAATACATTTATCTACCAAAAACAGAGTCAACCAACCAGTATGCACAAGAACTGGTATCAAAAAGCAATCCAGATGATCATTATTGCATTTATACGGACAATCAAACACATGGCAAAGGACAATTTGGCAGGATTTGGTACAGTGAGCCTGGAAAAAACCTGACAGCCTCCTTCATTGTCCGCTTGAAACATCCTGTTTTACATCAATTTGATCTTAACATGATATTCGGGCTTTCTGTTATCTCGCTGGTAAAAGAAATTCTTCCAGATGAAAAGATGACGATTAAATGGCCAAATGACATTTACATAAACAATAACAAGCTTGGCGGGATTCTTATACAGAATAT
>JAHHJO010000222.1:0-2188 GCA_018680275.1 Bacteroidia bacterium | reverse complement strand
CTGCCCGATAGGGCAACAATTGCTCTTCAGATGAAACAGAATATAATCGCCAGGATATTATTGTCTCCATTTACATTAATGTACATGAGTCTGATTTCACTTCGTAATATCTTTTACGATGCAGGTCTGCTTAAATCGACCAGCTTTAATCTCCCGGTTATTAATATCGGAAACCTGAGCCTGGGAGGAACAGGAAAAACCCCGCATATTGAATACCTTATCCGACTGCTTAGACCTTACCTTAATGTCGCTACGTTAAGCAGGGGTTACAAGCGCAAAAGCAAAGGGTTCCAATGGGTGTCTGCTATGGACACTGCAAGAGACAAGGGTGATGAACCGGTCCAGTTCAAAACCAAGTTTCCTGATGTTCCTGTTGCAGTTTCCGAAAGCAGGAATGTCGGTATACCTCTTATTCTTTCCAAAGAGCCACAAACACAGCTTATATTACTGGATGATGCCTTTCAGCATCGCTCCGTTATTCCTGGACTAAATATTCTTTTGAGTGAGTATGATAATCTTTTCACAGATGACTACCTATTGCCGATGGGTCGATTGAGAGAACCACGGTCGTCATATGAAAGGGCAGATATTATAATTGTCAGCAAATGTCCAGCTACCCTGAGCCCAGGTGAGAGAAGTGAAATCATGAATAAAATACAACCTTTGGAAAAACAAATAGTTCTTTTTTCAAAATACAGCTACCATACCCCACATTTTATTTTTGACAAGAATATCAAATTCCCTCTCGCCAATAACCCTTCAGTTGTACTTATATCAGCGATTGCTTCTGTTGATTACCTGCTGGATTATCTGAGGCAATCCACTGTAATAGAAAATATAGTCAAGTACGAAGATCATCACTTCTTCACAGAATTCGAGATGGAGCATTTAAAAAAAATCTATAATAATCTCGAAAATGACAACACCGTTTTTATTACTACCGAAAAGGATGCGACCCGCCTGGAATTACATAAGGATTTCCTTGTACAAAACAATATTCCCATTTTTGTTCTACCAATTGAAGTTGAATTCCTTGACGATGATCAGGAAAAATTTGACAAACTGATTAAAGATTATTTGATATCATTCAAAGTTTGATCTATTGAAGCAAAAATGTCTGGTTACATTTTCTCTCTTTATTTATTCCCTTGGTTTGCTCTTTGGGCAGGCATCATATTTTCCCTTGGGTCATGACATTTACCATGAAGTCAATAAATTATCTCCTGATCAAAGAACAAACATACATATAGCCGCCCGTCCCTATTCAAGGAAGTCGGTATTCAATTTATTCAAACAAGTACTTTCAGATAGCATTCCTGTAACAGATGCACACAAAATCCAGTATTTCCTGAAAGATACAATTGGACATATTCCAGACACTGGTGGTAAAGGGTTTTTAAATCATTTCTACAAAAACCCGTTTCACTTTCTTGAATATCGCTCTGATGACTTTTCCATAGTACTCAATCCGATCTTGAATTTCAGGACAGGATATGAAACCGAAACCAAAGAACTGATCTATCAAAATACAAGAGGCCTCGAACTGTATGGGGACCTTGACGACAAGCTGTATTTTTATTCTGCCTTCTTCGAAAACCAATCCAACTTCCTTAATTATATCGTGCCTTACATTGATACCTATAAGGCTATTAGGGGGCAGGGTAACTACAAGGATTTCTCAAGCAACCTTTTTAGCGACCTTGATGGTTATGACTACTCCAATGTACAGGCATACCTTGGCTATAAGTTGAGCAAACATTCTATCCTCGAGCTTGGTCATGGTAAACATTTTTATGGTAATGGCATTCGTTCACTATTGCTTAGTGACAGCGGTCAAAACTATTTTTATCTGAAGTTCAGGGTTCAGGTATGGAAGATGTTTTATCAAAGTATATTCTCGGAATTGTCAACCGTCTCTGCAAGGTATGCTACAGGTAGTGATGTATTATCAAAAAAATATATGGCCTCTCATTTCCTGGGATTCAAACTCAGTCCGGAATTAGAAATTGCTTTGTTTGAAGCTGTTGTTTTTTCCCGTGCTGATCACTTCGAATTTCAGTATTTAAATCCTGTTGTTTTCTACAGGACGATAGAACATATGATAGATAGCCCGGATAATGTTTTGCTTGGTTTCAACATAAGCTGGTCTCCCGCACATTCTCTTTCTTTATATGGTCAATGGATACTG
>JAHHJO010000115.1:0-3107 GCA_018680275.1 Bacteroidia bacterium | reverse complement strand
GGTGGTGATTGGGATTTGCAGTTTCCTTGCTTTGGTTGCCAGTCCAAGGGTTCGGTTTAAAATTTTGCGATCAAGACCAAAAGCATTTTTATAGTACTTTTTACCTTTTTTGATACAGGTCGGTTTGCCGTCTGTGATCATCATGATCTGTTTATTGGGATTTTTTCGTCTTCTGAGAATGTTCATAGCCAGTTCCAGGCCGGCGACTGTATTGGTATGATATGGTCCTACCTGGAGGTAAGGCAGATCCTTGATCTGAATTTGCCAGGCATCATTACCAAATACTATGATATCCAGGCTGTCCTTTGGGTATCGTGTGATAATGAGTTCAGATAATGCCATAGCAACCTTCTTGGCAGGTGTGATTCGATCTTCACCATATAGTATCATTGAATGTGAGATATCAATCATCAGTACAGTACTTGTCTGCGACTGGAAGAAGGTTTCATGTACCTCAAGATCGTCCTGGGTCAGTTTGAAATCATCCAAACCATGATTGATTTGTGCATTTTTCAGTGATTCAGAAATACTAATCTTATCAAGTTTATCTCCGAATTGAAATGGTTTTAATTCTGAAGTGTACTCGTCACCGGAACCTGTGGCACGGGTATTATGTTTGCCACTCCGTGATTTTTTAAGCTGATCAAATATTTCATCAAGGGCATGCCGTCTTAACGAGACTTCCATTTTCTTAGTCGGGTTATAATCGCCCCCAAGCTGTTTCCCTTTTTGTTTGGAAATATATCCTTTTGAAATAAGGTCATCGATGAAGTCAGCAATACCATAATCATCCGGGGTGATATTATGCTCGTTATCAATTTCTGTCATCCATGATAATGCTTCATCGACATCCCCTGAAGTGTGAATAAGCAATTCCTTGAATAGCTCAAGAAGTTTTTCAAATGGGTTATCATTTGGCTCATTGATATAATTCGAGAATCTGTATCCAAGCATAGATTTAAACTGATAAGCATCCTGAAAATACAAAGGACCTAAACTTAACGCTTAAGGTCCTTAATATGTTTAATCCTTACAAAGTTCTATTTCAATTTGAACTCTCCGTTGCCGACATTGAAGCCATTGTTATAAATGGCAATCTGGAACATCCCTTTACCCAGTGGGAAATTAGGTTTCCAGTCCAGGCAGGCTGTCAGATCTTCATTATTGTAGTCGACTTTACCTGATGCAGTGTACATCACAGTTTCTCCAGACAGCTTATCGGTGAGCATGCCTGAACCAAGTTCTTCGACATAGAGTACCTCTCCTGATGGAGCGGTGTACCTGATGAAGAATTCCTGTTCTCCAGCAGGTGTTATTACATTGGTTTCTGTTGTGAAACAGGCACGCAACATTTCAATCCTTTTGGCACGATTTCGTTTGGCAATATCTCCATTGTCTTTTATATCATAACCCTGGACTTCAATAAAATTTATCTTGATGGCTTCTGCAATTTCAACTTTCGTAGATAGTTGTTCATTACTGCTACTGAGGTTTTCATTTTCATTGGAGAGCATATCTCTCATTGAATCCAGTTTACTGATGCGGCTTTTGTTTATGACTGCTTCAGCTGTCAGGGATGTATTTTCAGCCTGCAGGTTTTGGTTTTCCGCTGAAAGGTTTTCGTTTTGTGACTTCAGGGTATTGATCTCAGAGAGATACTGGTTCGCCATGCTTTTGAACTTGTTGAGTTCTTGCCTTGCTTTTCCAAGTTCTCTTTCACTCCAGATCAATCCGCTGATCTTTTTCTTTTGTACTGCAAGTTCTTCTTTCTGAGTATCAATGAGGGTATTTAACTCCTGGTTGTCACTTCGCATATCCTCGAGATCTTTCAAAGCATCCTCATAATCCTGGTCGAGCTCTGTATTCAGTTTTTCAAGTTCGAGGAATGCAGATTTTTTATCATTTAGTTCGCCTTTCAAATTTGAATTGACAATCCATTGGTATGCATTTAAAGCTAGCAAGACAAGAATTAATATTATTCCAAGAAGTGATTTGGAATTATTGGACTTTGGACTCATCAAAATAATTTTGGTAAATATGACTGAATATGTTAACAAATAAAAACAGAATGAAGTAAATTGGGGGTAAACCATCAAATAATACTTAATTATCTAGTGGTTTAACCTAAATCATATAGTATGGCTTCATTAGTAAAGAATATCTCTGATATCCTCTTCCTGGATATCGAGACAGTCAGTTTGTTTCCTTCCCTCGATCAGGCCCCGGATGAGATCTGGCCTCTCTGGACGAAAAAAGCAAAACAAATTTTACGAAAGCAGGATGTTTCACAAGAAGAGGCGGCTCAATTGTATGTTGAGAAAGCCGGGATTTATTCCGAATTCGCAAAAGTTGTTTGTATCTCCGTCGGATTCTTTCGAAAGGAAAATAACGAGATAGAAGAATTTCGTTTAAAGACATTTTATGAAGAAGACGAGCACTTTCTTCTACAAGGATTCAGCAACCTTTTAAATGCACATTACAGATTGCCTTTACGCTCATCTCTGTGCGGGCACAATATCAGGGAATTTGATGTGCCTTTCATTTGCAGGCGAATGCTGATGCAGCAGGTTGATATTCCTCCCTTGATTGATCTCGCAGGAAAGAAGCCCTGGGAAACGCCACAGATACTGGATACCATGCAATTATGGCGATTTGGAGATATTAAGAATTATACGTCACTTGACTTGCTGGCTTCCAGTCTGAATATTCAAAGCCCCAAAGGAACCATGAGTGGTGCCGACGTGCATCAAGCATACTGGTTTGATAAGGATTATCTCGGAATAATAAAATATTGTGAAGAAGATGTGAAATGTGTCGCCAGGGTATTTGCCAGGATCATGCAGATTTCATTGCCTCCCGATATCCGCTTCAGAACAATGACGGTTTTTAACAGGGAGTTGCCCTGATAATCATCCGAGTATCAGTCCGGGCTATTATTGAGTTATGAAATCTTACGGTCTTTAGCTAATGAAGATATCCTTGATATGAATAATGACTTCAATTAGTTCTGAGGCAAGTTTAATATTTATATTTTTGGAGATATGAAAAAATACCTGCTTGCGCCTTCAATTCTTGCTGCCGATTTTGGGCAACTTGACAATGAAATT
>JAHHJO010000052.1:0-2623 GCA_018680275.1 Bacteroidia bacterium | reverse complement strand
GGCCTGGTGATTGCCATCATCGAAATGCCTTTGATCTATAAGATTGAAAATCTGTTTACAACTGTCGGCCTGGTTGTTTTTGGTGGCTTACTTATTGGTCTTTCCTTTATATTTCTCAGTATCATTCCCAACTTTATTATTGCAGCGTTGATCTTCACACTTTTTATTACGATTGGCGAAATATTAAGTTTCCCGTTTTCCAATACATATGCATTGTCCTTTTCACAGGACTATAACCGTGGTAAATATATGGGTCTGTATACCATGACTTTTTCAATATCTCAAATTATTAGTCCACTTGCCGGCATGTTTATCGCTGACCAATTTGGATTTGACAGCCTTTGGATTGGAGGTGCCGTATTATGTATTGCAGCAAGCATTTTTATCAGGCGTACTAAAATGCGAAAAGCCCAAGTTCTGTAACTCGGGCTTTTTCGACTAAGGTCTCAAAATAAGAAAACTACGTCTTTATTTCGTGCTCGTACGAGCCGTTAATATTCACTGAAATAATAAGATTAAGGGGGATTTCGTCTTTCCCTAACACTAATGTATACAGTAATTCTCCAAATGTCAATTATATCAACAAAAAACTTATTAAAAAGTTTCCTATATGTAAGTAATTGCTGTTTAGATTGCAATATATGTGGATTGTTTTAAATTAAGGAATGCTGTTATATGTATGGTCGATGAATAAGTACTAAGACATCAGACGCCAGATATTAGACCACAGGCTATAAACGTTATTTGTCATAGAGTTTATAATTTAGGTTTTCAACAAAAAGTTACAGAGAAACTTTAATGACCAGGATTTGCTTGAGATTATACAAAAAGTACTAAATATGTACCCGATGAAACTTCTTGTGCCTTTATTCTTCCTCGCATTTTTAACTCAATCTTATGGACAATTAGATTGTGATTCACCGGATAGATTTCAGGAGATTGTTTTCCAGGAATCCGAAATAGAAATATTTGATGAAGTCTATGCAAGTTTTAATAACGATGATTTGTGGAATGATGGGGATACTAGTCTGAATATTGTTTGCTTTGATCCCAGGGACTTTATGCATCCTTCTGAACCAGGAAAATGGGAAATCAGTTATAAAATTTATCGACCGAAAAATGAGTTTGATGCATGCAATAACAGACCGGTGATCATTTTTATTCATGGTGGTGGATATAATTATGCCAAATCTACAAATGAAGGATCAGGTCCGGTATCACAATCCCTGGATTTAGCCATGAGAGGATATGTGGTATGCTCAATCAACTACAGGAAAGGTTGGGACATGAGAGCTGCTAAAAATGTAACCGGGTTGGGGCCACTTGTTCAGGGTTGTCAGAATTGTGCCTGCGAGAATAGTAATAACGACTGTAGAGCTGAAAGCTTTATGAAGATGAATTATTCCATGCTCCAGGATACAAGAGCAGCACATCGGAAGGTTGTTAACGATTATGAAGATTTGGGAATAGATCCTTCCAATGTTTTTTACCTGGGTGTCAGTACAGGTGCAGTCGGCGCTTTGCACGCAGCATATGCTGTTGATGACCTTCCATTTGAAAAAACAAAAGCTAACGAATCATTGGAATCAATCATGGGAGGGCCAGACGAGTTTGGAGAATCCCCGAATCCAGGATCCGTATTCCATGTAGCAGGTGTGGCATCTATTGCAGGTTCAATAAGCAGAACGGAATGGATAGAAGCCGAGGATGATATACCCCTGTTTATGATCCATACGACGAAAGATGAAGCTGTACCATATTGTCTTGATAATATCCTGAGTATGAAATACCTGGAATTGGGAAATCCCAATTACTATTTACAACAGCATGGACCAGGACGGATTTATAAACATATCAGGTGCATTGAGAACAACAATTCGAAAACAAAAATGAAGTTGATTTCACTTCAGGGATTATATCATTCATTTACTGCGCCATTGGGATCTACCAATCCGACTGACAATTGTGATATGTATGATGAACCAGCAGAAATATCAAGAGAGCCGGCGCTGTTTTTTTCAGATATTATAAACGAGGTTGATATCTCTGATTCCCATACTCTTGTATTCAATGCTGACAAAGACGGACCTTGTGAAATGACCGATACCCTGAACTTCACTCAGTGTACGGTTTTTAACCCATGTGACCTTTCTGTAAATACTGTTGAGGAACTCATTTCAGGTATCTCAATCTATCCTAATCCTGTCAAAGCAGGAAATTATTTATATATACAATCAGACCATTTATCACCCGATAAATCAATTAGAATATATAATAATCTGGGTGAGAAAATTCTGCAGACGACATACACGAATTCAAGAATTCAGATTCCGAACAATTTATCGAATGGCTCCTATTACATTGTTCTTCAGAACCAAAATGATGAAATTATATTCCCGATAAGTATTCATCCATAATTTACTTCGTACTTTTTACTTAGTACTTTATACTAAAGCATATATTTGTATTCCATTTCAGTTGCCCAAGTGCTGGAACTGGTAGACAGGCATGGTTGAGGGCCATGTGTCCTTTAGGGCGTGTGGGTTCGATTCCCATTCTCGGTACATTGAAGCTATCCATTTCGGGTAGCTTTTTTTATACAAAATATACAGCCCGACTGGGG
>JAHHJO010000386.1:0-2958 GCA_018680275.1 Bacteroidia bacterium | reverse complement strand
ATGAAGCCCTGGATACCATTGCTGCAAGGATCAGGAAAGCACTAAAAGAAAAAAGGAATAACGAAATAGCCTACCATGTAGGCAGACCAGGTCATGAAGGCTACGCCAACAGGGTACTCCAGGCATGGGGCGTTGATGGACATAATAGCCATACCAATATATGCAGTTCAGGTGCAAGGTTTGGTTATAACATCTGGTATGGTCATGACCGACCAAGCCCGGATCATGCAAACGCAAAATTCATACTCCTCATTTCTGCCCATTTGGAAAGCGGTCATTATTTTAATCCACACGCTCAAAGGATTATTGAAGGGAAAATGAAAGGTGCCAAACTGGCAACTATGGATCCACGCCTATCCAATACAGCAAGTATGTCTGATTACTGGATGCCTACCTATCCGGGTACTGAAGCTGCAGTCATGCTGGCTATGGCCCGCATTATCCTGCAAGAGGGATTGTATAACAGGGATTACATGGAAAAATGGGTCAACTGGGATGAGTATCTCAAAAAAGAATTCCCTGGAGAAGAAGTCAGCTTTGAAAACTTCATTCAAAAACTGATTGACGTATATGCAGAATATACGCCTGAATTTGCTGAAAAAGAAAGTGGTGTTAAAGCAGACATGATCAGGGAAATCGCTGTGAAGATCGGGGAAGCCGGAGAAAGATTCGCGACGCATAACTGGAGAAGTGCAGCAAGTGGTAACCTGGGAGGATGGTGTGTTTCACGCTGTTTGCATTTTCTGAATGTGATTACAGGAAGTGTCGGTTCCAAAGGTGGTACTTCACCTAATTCATGGAGTAAATTCAAACCTAAATTCCACAGTGTGCCTCCGGCACAGAAATTCTGGAATGAATTGCATTTCCCTAATGAATATCCATTGGCAATGTTTGAAATGAGTTTTTTACTTCCACATATGCTCAAGGATAAACGTGGATTCATGGATGTATACTTCAGCCGTGTATTCAACCCTGTCTGGACCTATCCTGATGGATTTGTCTGGATGGAAGCCTATAAGGATCATGATTGTTTCGGAACCCATATAGCCTTGACACCAACCTGGAACGAAACGGCATTCTTTGCTGATTTTGTACTTCCAATGGGACATAGTGCAGAACGGCATGATCTCAACAGTTATGCCACCCATTCAGGAAAATGGATCGCCTTCAGGCAACCTGTTTTGAGAGAAGCTGCCAAGAGAGCTGGAAAAGATGTGACATTCACATACGAAGTTAATCCAGGCCAGGTATGGGAAGAAGACGAATTCTGGATCGAATTGAGTTGGCGTATTGATGAAGATGGGTCATTAGGTATCAGGGATCACTTTATGTCTCCTTACAGACCAGGTGAAAAAATTACCATTGATGAATATTACCAGTATATATTTGAGCATACACCAAATCTTCCCGAAGCGGCAGCAAAAGAAGGATTAACCGAGTTGGCATATATGAGAAAATACGGTGCCTTTGAAGTTGAAGCGCACACCTATAAAAAGAATGAAAAAGTAGTTGATGTAGATGGCGCTGAATTGGATCCATCTACAAATATCTACAAGAAAGACGGTAAGAATGTTGCGATTGATATAGATGGAAAACCAAGGGTCGGCTTCCCTACCCC
Source organism: Bacteroidia bacterium (assembly GCA_018680275.1). Taxonomy (GTDB): domain Bacteria; phylum Bacteroidota; class Bacteroidia; order Chitinophagales; family Saprospiraceae; genus RFSX01. The sequence goes on along the minus strand of JAHHJO010000386.1, from coordinate 1,340 downwards.
ATCTATGAAGAACGAATTCTTCAGCCAGACAATGGTAGACTGGGGATGGCCGGAATATTCTATTCCAACTTATATTAAATCACATATTCACAACGAAGTACTGGATAAGTCCATAGGTGAATATGTATTGGTTCCAACATTCCGTCTCCCAACATTGATTCATTCAAGATCAGGGAATGCGAAATGGCTTATGGAAATCTCAAATCGTAATCCAATCTGGATGCATCCGGATGATGCTCAAAAGTGGGGATTCAAAACAGGCGATCTTGTCAAAATGAATACGGATATCGGGTATTTTGTAGACAAGGTTTGGGTTACCCAGGGTATGAAACCGGGCGTTGTAGCTTGCTCTCATCACCTGGGAAGATGGCGAAGGGAACAGGATAAGGGTAACCGTTGGGCAACCAATACGGTTATGATAGAATCCGACAATAATGGTACCTGGAAAATGAATACCAAATCAGGTATCAAGCCATTTAATAGCAAGGACAAGGATAGTAATCGGATATTCTGGATTGATGGCGGTGTCCACCAAAATATCACCCATGCCGTTCATCCCGATCCTATCAGTGGAATGCATTGCTGGCATCAACGTGTAAGAATCGAAAAGCCCGGACCTAATGACAAGTATGGTGATATCTCTGTTGACACCAAAAGGTCAATGGAAAACTACAGGGAATGGTTGAAAATGACAAGACCTGCACCTGGACCAGGTGGATTGAGAAGACCTTTGTGGTTTAAAAGGCCAATCAAACCGGCTAAAGAAACTTATTATATCGAGGAATAAATCAATACAATGGAATTTTGTGAAGTTCCTCGATGGCTACAAATTAAACAACAACTCAAGAACTTGTCTTATGACGATTTCAAGGCAAACTACCAGGATGATCCTTTGGGAGTTTGCCTTGACGTCAGAAGGCCCGACGAATTCGAGCCTCAGCACATTAAGGGTGCTACCAATGTCAATTATCTTTCAAAGAACCTGATTGACGAGCTTGAAGAACTTCCTAAAGGCAAACACTATTATATCTACTGCAGAACCGGTCGAAGAAGTTTACGTGTAGCCATCCTGATGCAGAATATGGGTTATAAGGTTTATAACCTGGATGGAGGTTTGGTTAATGCTGAATGAGTGAATTAATGAATGCTGACAGTTTACACTCATCCTATCATCCTGCTATCCCACCATTCATTCATTAACCTGCACTGCATATCCTGCATGCCCTGATCGATCAGACTGATTTTGAGGGTTGACATGATCAACAGCTTCCTGGATATTCATAAAGAAGTTCTCCTCTCCTATTTTATCAATCAATCCATATTTGTCCATCGCATCACGA